>DATHKF010000761.1:0-8794 GCA_035489505.1 Bacteroidia bacterium
TCGGCCAGGCGCACATGGGTGAGATTATTCGCTTCAGGAAAAGGTGCAATGGTCCGTTCTTCACTCCACCTGTTTCCTGATTCGTTGATCCAATACGAAACATGATCATTGGCGATGTACAGAATATCCGTTGTACCCGATCCGTCAATATCGGCAAGCCGGATTTGCGACTGGTTAAAACTATCTGCGTAGTCAAAAACGGGTGCATTACTCATGGTCACCTTCGGACCGAATTGACCGTAACCGTAATTGGCCCAGTAGCAAATAGCTTTGTTGCGTATGCGAACAATATCCACCAGGCCATCGCCCGACATATCGGCGAGATAAATTGTTTGTTCCGCATCTACAAAAACAATAGCAGGGCCCGCTTGCTCATCAATAGGTTTTGATGTAGCACGCGATGGACCATAACCACCTTTTGCTTTCGAGGGAAACCAGCGAAGCACGTCGTCTTCTGTAATCAGAATATCGGCAAAGCCATCACCATCGAGATCAACGAAACGAAGATTCGGGTCGTTGAAACTGATGTTGGGCATTTGTTCAAACGGCACAAAATTTTCCCACTGTTCTTCGCTTCGGCTGAAGTAACCGGAAACATCTGCACTCATCACCATGAGTTCCTTGTTGCCGTCACTGTCGATATCCTGCAACACCGGACGCTGTCCTGCAAGCGAAGGTTGCTCCGTGAGTTTCCGGGCGGGAGTAAATTCTCCGTTACCGTTATTGGTTTTATAAAACCATGCTCCACCCTGTTCGGTGAGAATTCCGTCAATACCTTCTCCGTTCAGGTCGACCCAACTGTAATTTGCATCATCCACACCATAAGGCAAATGCTCCAGGCTCTCCGGGGAAAGTGTGCGTATCTCATTGCTATACGATGGGACCGAATAACTGTACGTAACCGGCGGAGTTGATTTGCGTTCATACCCATCGCTCTTTCGGGTATAGCCTGTTTGATTTACTTCGAGCAAAAGGGAAAATACATTGCCCGACTCATAAACGAAATCGGTTGAACGGACCAATACAGGTTCCGCTCCGAGTTCATCAAATTGATGATACAACAAAACACGGAGGCATAGCCGGTACGTACGCAGATCGAATCCACTCAAACCTGATGAAAACGGATCCTTCCGTACCGGCCAAAACCGCCCGACATGTAAATGCTCTTCCGGCTGCGGATTAACCGGATCATGTTCTCCATAATCGAATACAGTAGTGAACAACCATTGACCGGCAACATCGGGAACGCGATTGCCGTAGCGAATGGTCTTGATGTATTTCTGACTGAATGATTTTCCTTCCTCAATCCTGAAATGTTCAAACGGCAACGAACCGTCTACGCCGTCTGCATTTTCAGACCTGTATTCGTAAGCGATAATGTTACCTCTGTTGTCGCGGCTCTCTTCCAGCAGCCACTGAAAAACTTTCAGCGGATCGGAAGGATGTGCAATACGTGCAGCGCTGCTGCGGCCGTAAATGCTGGTCACATTGTCTTTGGAAGTTATTTTCCAATGTGTTTCTACGGTCTGCGTTTTGGTCCATCTTTCAATACGTGCAAATGTTCCTTCGGTTCTCGGACGATAGCATTTGATCTCGAACCCAGGTTCCCCCGGTGGTAATTTCGGTTTCCATTCTCCCGTAACATCGTCCTGTTCAAGAAACGGCACAAGATCTTCTGCACCGGCCATCAGAAATACATCCGATTCTTCCGCATCATTATACTGCGGTAAGCCTTTTGCGGTTTTTCGCGAGATGGATGAAAGAGAAAGACTCCATCCCAACCCGAATGGTGAATTGCCTGCACCCGAATCATACGCGAGCCCGAGCTGCGGAGAAAAACCATTTCGTCCCGGAGAAAACGGAAGCGGGATTGTTGCACCGGCAGTTCCGGTTACTGCATTCACAGAAAACTTTTCGCCGATACCTGCAATCGCGCCACCACCTTTCGGTACTGTTATCGAAGGAAGCGGACTTTGCTTCTCCTGTTTCTCACTTTTTTCCTGGGTTTCCACGCGACGAAAATTCTGTTTTGCGGTTGCAAATTAGAATCAGGGCATCGGAAAAAATGGGAAAGTTGGTGAACCGGCAAAAAGCGGTGGCGAAAAAAGGGAATCGGTGGGTGAAGACGATGGATCAGAGTACCCGAAGACGCTGCATGAGCTTTTCGCGGTATTGTCCGCCGATTGGAATCGAATCCTTGTCGATATAAATCGTGTTTTCTTCGATGCGGGAAATCCTGGAAATCGGAATAATAAATGAGCGGTGCACACGAATAAACTGGCTCGCCGGAAGTTTCTGTTCGATGTCCTTCATGGAAATTTTAACCGTGTGTGTTTTACGCGTGGTATGAATACGCACATAGTTATCAAGTGCTTCAAACCAAAGCAGGTCATCGTAATTTATTCCAAGCAACTGTCCCTTTTCACGAATGAAAAAACTTCCGGAATCCTGGACTGCGGTCAACGGTTGTTCCTGTTCTTGTTTTTTCAATGCAATCTCAATCGTACGTTGAAGATCATCATCGCGAAAAGGTTTGAGCACGTAACCAGCAGGTTCAGTAGCGAGCGCTTGTGCAAACGTTGCATTGTCGGCAAAAGCGGTCAGGAACACAACCGTAAACCCTCTTTCCTTGAGCAGCTTTGACAGTTTCAAACCGTCGAGTGATTTGCCCAACTGAATATCCAGCAACACAAGATCGGGAGGAGTTTCTTCCAGGAGCCGCACAGCTTCCTCCGCGTCCATTGCAGTTCCTGTTATGGTATAGCCCAATTTTTTCAGGCGCATCTCGATATCCATCGATACTGCAATTTCATCTTCAACAATCAGGATGCTACGCGAAAACAGGCTCATGACAGGAGTGTTTTTTCAGGAATGTTCATGCAATCTAAAAGTAATGTGAAAAGCGCTTCCCTGCGAAGGAAAAGATTCTGAACGTACTTCGGCGCGGAGCTGGCGACTTAATCCTTTAACGAGTTTCAATCCCAGTGAACCGCTGCGTTGCTGTTGCGCGTCAGTCATACCGATTCCATCATCGCTAACCGACAATGTCAACTGTTCTTTCTGAATGGATGCTTCAACCGTGATCGTGCCACCTCCGGATGGAAATGCGTGTTTAAAACAGTTCGTCACAAGTTCATTGATGATCAATCCGCAGGGAACGAGTTGATCAATGTCCATCGGCGTGTCTTCCACCTTGCAATTGAGTTTAATATTGTTCGCGGAAGCATTAAAGGACGAGCCGATGAAATCAACAAGCAGCTGCACATACTCACGCAGGCTGATTGCTTTGAGGTCCGATGATTGATATAACTTTTCATGCAGCAGTGCGAGTGTATGAATACGGTCACGGCTTTGTTTCAGTACTTCACCACCATTGCCGGCACCTGTTCCTTCCTGGAGACTCAGCAGGCTGGACACCAACTGAAGATTGTTCTTCACACGGTGGTGAATTTCGCGGAGCAGCAAATCTTTTTCACCGACAAGACGTTCAAGTTCCCCGGCTTGTTTTCGCGATGCGCGATAACGCTGAAGCAAGAGAACAGTGAAGAGTATAATGACCAGCGCCGCAAGTACTACGATCCACAACAGGCTGCGCTGCCGGCCGAGCTGGTTAACGCTGTTTTCCTTTTCAAGGACATCAATTCTGCGTTGCTCTTCGAGCAATTTAATTTGCTGCGCACTTTCACGCGTGCGATACCGTAGTTCCAGTTCCTGCACATTTTTTTGCGACCGCTCGGTAAGTACCGAATCGTTGTATGCTGCATAGAGTACATAATTCGTGTACGCATTCCGGTAATCGCCGGTCTCTGCATAATAATTGGCCAGCGACCGGTGTGCCAGCCGGCTGTAGTAGTGAATGTGCAGACTGTCGGAAAGCGTTGCTGCGCGCTGAAGCTGAACGAAAGCTTCGTCTTTCCGTTTCATCTGGAACAACAGGTTCCCGATGTTCATGTGCGAAATCACAATGCCTACCGGGCGGTTGCTGGAGAGATCGAGATTGAGTGATTGCCGGTAGAGCAGCAACGCGGAATCGGGTTTGTCCATCTTTTCATACACCATCGCAATGTTCGACAGGCTCGATGACATGCCGGCAGAATCACGAAGTGCTTCCCTGATGCGCAGCGACTCCCTGTATCGTTGCAATGCGCCCGGAAGATCCTGCCTGGAATAAGAAACTCCGCCAAGATTATTCAGGCATCGGGCCTGGCGAATACTGTCGCCCATGTCCACACCGATCAGGTAGCTCATCTCGTAATACTTGGCCGCATTGTCGAGATCGTTCATCAGCTTGTACACCGAACCGATATTGTTGCAGATGGCCGCGCGGTATTTGAGATCGGGACACAAACTGAGTCCGTTGAAATAATAGTTCAGCGCCTCTTCGTTTTTTTCCTGGTAATCGCAGATGTACCCGTGCAGCACGAGCAACGAACTACGCACCGATGAATCTTTAATTCCTGCGGCACTCACCTCTGCTGAATCCGCAAGTATCGCAGCGGAATCGAGTGCACCGGATTCGGCCAGCGCGTACGACCAGTTTACCTGTGCCGTTACTTTTTGAATTTTCAGTTTGGGATCACGCGCGGAAAGTGCAAGTGCCTGTTGGGCGAGCGTGGCAGCAAGCGCAGGTGAAGAATAGCGTACAGCTTCTGATGTTGTGTTGAGGCTGTCGATCACATCAACACGCGAAACACGTTGCGCGTGCAGCGGAATTAGAAAAGCGAATGAGAATACAACAGGTAACAAGTACCTTGAAAAACAAATTGGCATGGCTCCCCCCGGAAATGCTATACGGGTGAAGGTAATTTTTTAATCCTGCCTGCCCAAGTTCTTGCGGGTTCTTTTCCGTTTTACCAATAAGAAACAGCACTAAAAATATGCAGCAGCGGTCCATTTAACCGCAACTGCTACTGACGACTATCTTTTCGGCATCGCTTCGCGCGCTTTCATTTCGCGGCCCATAAATTCTTTTCCGTTGAGTCCGGCAATAGCGGCTTCACCCTGCGCACGGTCCGGCATTTCTACAAACGCAAAACCTTTGGAACGGCCGGTTGGTTTATCGCGCACAATGTGAACGCGTGTTACAGCACCGAATGCTTCGCAGAGTGGTTGCAGGTCTGATTCCTGGGCGGTGAATGGGAGATTGGAGAGGTAGAGTTCCATGGTGTGATCGTGGTTTTATACCATAAAGCTAGTGGATTTTATTCACGGGTATGGTCTTTAACCTGTATCCACGGTTGCATGATGCCATCCCTCGCCCCTTTCCCACCAACCATCGAATCTTTCTCCCTTCCCTCCTCACATCACCGTATACTCGTGAGGATATTCACGTTCTTTTCATTTTTTACGTGAACACTTTGTGTTCTTTGGTGACTGAATGCCCAATGGCAACCTCACCATAGCCCTCTTCAGCTATGTGCTTCTCCTCCACCGCTTCCTTCACCACCGGAGTCCTTCTCTCTGTCACCGGTTTCATCACCATTAAAAAAGCTTCTGCCCGTAACCTGGTTCCTCTTGCGGCCATACCGTTATTATTCGGTCTTCAGCAAATCTCAGAAGGTTTTGTCTGGCTAACAGTCGACGGACATATCTCCCAAGATTATCTCTGGCCTTTTGCCCTCACGTTCCTGATATTTGCACAGGTGATATGGCCCGTGTGGGTTCCGCTGGCTATGCTGTTGCCGGAACCAAATGCAACGCGACGGAAAATTTTATGGGGCATGTTTTCATTGGGTGCCATGCTCGCCATTTACCATCTCTACTGCTTTACCAAATTTCCAATTGCAGTAAATGCAAGCGCGCATCACATCGATTACCTGCGTGAGTTTCCTGATCGTCCCGCAAAACTCATTGCGGCGATTTACATCATCGTTACTCTCGCACCGACTTTCGCTTCATCCATAAGAGATATACGCATCCTTGGTATTTTTGTGTTAGCCTCTTTCGTGGCAGCGCTCCTGTTTTACAGAGAGCATTTGATCTCCGTATGGTGTTTGTTTGCGGCCGTAGTCAGTGTAATCGTTGTCTTCATCATTCACCGGTTCTCATCGCAAACTGTTCCGGCGAAATAAACGGTAGCGTGTCAGTTTGCAATCCCATTCCGAAGTCCACTGCGCGAGAAACGGTTGAAACCGTTTAAGAACCGTGCTGGTTTCCTTGCCGGGGGCTTAAGCCCCCGGCAAGGAACAGTTCAGGGTCACTCAACCGCTTAAGCGGTTTTTCAGACGCAGTTTCCATCTGACACCGAAACACTTCCAAATAAACCGTGGTATACCATTTGTTTACCCAATCTTGTTAGTTTTAACCTGCCGATCAATTCACTTTGACCAACAAGATCTATGAAGCACCTCTGCTCTACCCTGTTTGTATTTTTCGCGCTTGCGTTTAATGCTTCTGCACAGAACTGTATCAATCCGGTTTCAACTGCAATCTACCAGTCAAACTTCAACCAGATTGCCATTGTGCGGAGCGATGCTGCCAAACTGGAAAAAGCAAATGCATTTGTAAAAAACAATTGCGTGATGGCTGACCAGGTCAAGAATATTGCCCTGCTTTTTTCTGCCGATTCCGTGCGCATGATTTTCTGCCAGGAAGCGTGGCACCACACCTACGACTCCGACAACTTTTTCGTGGTGTATGATGCCTTCACTGCATTTTCCTGGGCGTTGCGCACATACGATTATGTGAGCCATCAACCGAAAAAAAAGGTAGTCGCTGTGCTGGTCGATCCTGTTCCGCCCGTTATTTTATCGCCTGTTTATCCCGTGTTGGATTACCCCGATACCATGCGCATCACGGCTGCAAAAGGTTGTGCTGGCCCGGTGATCACAGAAGTGCAGCTCAAAGCGATTGGCGATAATGTGTTCAGGCAACCCACCGACGAATCGAAAGTGGTGGCCATCGAACAAGCGGCAAATGCAAACAGTCTGAGCATGACGCACATCATCAAGCTCACATCTCTTGTGAGTTCACAGGATCTCCGGCTGAGCGTGCTTAAATCAACTTTCCCGCGCGTGTACGACCAGGAGCATTATCCGTTTGCGGCGGCGCTTTTGTTTACGCAACCCTTGAAAGACCAATGGATGGCCTTCGCATCGGCCTACGTTACTCCACCGTGTGTTGTGACGGAACAGCAGTTCAAACCGCTCATTGATGAAATTCGTGCGCTGTCATTCCCGGCTGATAAGCTGAACAAGATCACACTCATGGCCAAAGACCGCTGCTTCAACGTAGCACAGATCAAAACGTTTTCACGGGAATTCTCGTTCGACAACGACAAGATGAAACTCTTCAAGATGTGCTATGACAAATGCCCGGATAAGAACAATTACTACCAGCTGGTCCCCGAGCTCGGCTTTTCCTCAGAGCAAGAGGAATTGCGGAGATTTATCAATGCGGACGGCAAGTAATTCCGGCAATCGTTGCCACTTGTGTAATTATTTCAGCCAGCAGTGGCCTGACGCTTGCTTACACGGATAAGGCTTTCTAATTTTCCGTTGCAAACCTCCGCACATGCTCCGACTTCTCCTGATCCTGTCCCTTTTCTCCACGCAGCTGTTCGCAACACATCCGGATGCGCCGCTCATGGATAAATATTTCCAGATCGTTTCCTATAAGCCAGGGAAAGATTCCGCCACCAAACAACCTCCGCGTTTTTATGGAATACAGTTCCGCGGCTACCTGCTCAAAGGTTACCTGGAAATGAATGCACACCGCCATTTTCATGCAACCTACGAGATATGGAAAGGCAGCGACAGCATTTCATTTACGAATACACTCGCCAGTGATTATTACGTCACCACGCGCAAACCCGTTGACGAAAATTTCGAACTCGAAATGGTGAATGTGTTTCCGAAAATGACACACTACCGGCTTAAGGCCGATTCACTTTTCCTGTGGGGCGATGGAGAAATGGTACTCGTACAGTACAACCAGCTTCACAAACGCCTGCAGGGAACGTGGATCTCCAAAAAAGATTCAACAGTGAAGATCGTGATCAAAGACAGTACGTGGACGTATGTGCACGAAGGAAAACCGGTTGATCCCAAAGACGTGTATACGTTCCGTGCAGAAGATGATGTGTGGATGAACGGCGATTGGAATACCGTTTGCGATCACGTAGACCTCACCGGTCCGGGAGGGACGCAGGAATTCTGGGTCATGGGAGCGAGCGGCACGCTCATGATGCAGGAAGTACAAACGAAAAAAAACGTATCGTACGAAGACGAAGACATTGTGAACATGCGCCGGCTGCACGCTGCGGACCGCGAAGAAATTGTGAAGCTCTGCGATAAACTCATTCCGATATTGGCTGCAAAGGAAAAAACGAAAAGTGTTTCCACACTTGTTCCCACCCGAAAGACTTTTGTGAAGTACTGGCTCGGCAATAACGACACGTGTACCGACCGCAGCGCCGAAAAAAAACGGCTGAAACGACAGCACGCCGATCTTTACGGTGATACGCTGCCTGCCAGGATTGATACGGTAAGGGCAATGGGAATTCGCGAAGGCTTCGACTGGAAAACGGCTTACGCGTGGAATGCATCCACCTCGTTTCATGTTGCCGGGGGAAACCAGGTTGCGGGTGTTCTGCTTTCCATCTCCGATAAAGACGAAGAATCAGTTTTATTCGAAGTCTACTTCCAGGTGATCGAGATCGACAACACGTGGTACCTGCTTCCCGTGATGGAACGGTATGATATTTCGCATTATTTCTGAAAAACGACTCCGGATCCCGGTAATGGGTCGGTTTGATTTTGTATTTACCACATAGATACATAGGAAACATAGCTGT
>DATHKF010000762.1:0-3218 GCA_035489505.1 Bacteroidia bacterium
GACCTGGGGTTGCGGCGATTACGGCCAGCTCGGCCAGAACTCCGTTGCAGATTCGCATGTACCTGTTTTAGTGAATGGAATCAGCGGTGTTGCATTGATCGATGCCGGTGACTATCAATCGTACGCTTTAAAGAACGGCAACTTATGGGCCTGGGGAGGCAACAATGTAGGACAGCTGGGCAATGGAAATACTACCGGTCTGCTGGTTCCTGCTGCGAGCGGAATTGGCAATATTGATTCCCTCTCCAGCGGTGACGGACATATACTGATGCTGAAGCAGGACGGCTCAGTATGGGGCTCTGGTTATAATCTTTACGGTCAGCTGGCCCAGGGAGATCTGTTGAACAAATCTACACCGGTACTGATCGCAGGGACTTGTGAAAACGTGAACAGCGTGACCGGGCAAAACGCATTCTCCGGAATCAGCGTTGCGCCTAATCCATTCAGCATGTCCACCACGTTTTCGTTCGCCCAGGAACAGACAGACGTGCGCGTATCGATCACCGACGTGCTGGGCAAGGAAATAAAGCAACAGATATTTAGCGGCACAACGCTTGTGATTGAAAAAGGAGACATGCCTGCGGGAATTTACCTGGTGCGATTTACCAACGCGCAAAACGAGACGCACACGGAAGAAATTATTGTGCAGTAGGGGGGCAGTTCCTTCAATAAAAGTGCTGGAATTCTGATTAATTGGGCAGGTCTCGCAGATAATCGTGAAGACTGCTAATTGGGATGTACCTGAAACTATTTTTTTAGTAAATTCGTATTATTCTATAAGATGAATATTGCAAAAACAATACAAGTAGCATCTAAAATGTCTTCCTCAGGCAGACGTTCCCGCATTAACGTTAGTGCAGTGGAAGCTATTGGAGAAAAATTTGCAAGGATTAACAAGTACATACAAGCGGGGGAAGAAATTCCAGCTGAATTAACCAAAAATTTTGTCACCGTCCCGTTATCCGACGACCCGTATTCAGCAATCCCATAGCTATCGCTTCACAACAGATTCCGGCCAGGTTTATGAAGTTTATTTCGACTTCAGTAAAAACATGTTTCCGGATGAAGAACTTGACAAGCATGCTGTGTACATGGGATTTCTTTCCGATACTCCCCAGGAAAAATTTAAACGCAAACATGATCCAAAAGTTGGTGAAACTGTGATGTGGTTGGTCGCCAACATTTTCAAAGAATTTCCATGGTCAATTATATCTTATGTCTGCTCTCCGGCAGATGAACAGGCCAGAAACAGGGCTGTTGCATTTTCCAAGTGGTTTATGCAAAGTCCCTTGATGGAAAAAGTAAATTACTATAAGAAAAAAGTTGGCGGTACTTATTGTGGTGTAATGTTTAACAGGAAACATCCTCGCATTGACAATATCGAACTGGCTTTCTCTGACTTTGACCCGGAGAACAAATTTGGCCCGCGAGTGGAAGAGCCAATTACCATGTACGAAACTCTCTATGAGGAAGAATTTTTTGAGGAAGAATAAGGCAGCAGACCTGTTGGTTTCACACGCAGCGGCAAAGCAATGACCATATCCGCATTACATCGAAATCACTACGCGGGCCAGTTTCACTGTTCCGTCTTCAAGCGTGATCCGCACGAGATAAGAACCATCTTCCAGTCCGGCATTCAATTCTTTGCGAATGACACCATCGGCTTCGAGCTGTTCACTGTAAACGAGTTGTCCCGCAAGTGAAATAATTTCGAGTGAAGCAGCCTGGTGTTTCAGATCAGTCGCTATGAAGAACGTACCGGAATTTGGATTCGGGTACAACGTCATTTGGCTTTCACCGAAAGATTCGAACACGCCCACGTCGTTCAGTACAAATGTTCCGGAGAAGGCCACGCAGCCATTGCTGTCGCTGATCTGCACATAGTACGAACCATTTTGCGTTGGCGTATAACTCTGGTTGGTTTCTCCGGGAATCGGATTTCCATTGAGGAACCATTGGTATGAAGCGGCTGAAGTGGAAGTAAGTACCGCTACGTTCTGAGAGATGACAGGAACTGACGGTGGTGAAAACAACGACAGGCTTACCGTGTCGCTGTCCGTGCATCCGTTCGCATCTGTACCGGTTACCGTGTACGTTGTGCTTGATGTGGGTCCGAATGTCGGGCAGGCGATTGTTGTATCACTCACGCCGAATGAAGGCGCCCACGCATAAGCAGTTCCACCGGTGGCACACATCACGATACTTGTACTCTGGCAGAATCCGGTATCGGCACCGGCAGTAATGATCGGATTTGCAAACACAGTAACCGTAACCTGGCTCTGGCTGGAACAGGTGTTTGTGTCGGTAATGATCACCGAATAAATTCCGGCGCTGTCAACAATAATGCTTTGCGTAGTATCTGTGGTGTTCCACTGGAATGTTGCACCGCCGTTGGTTGTATCTACGGCCGTGAGTGTGACTTGTCCACCCTGACAGAAACCAAGTGGCCCGCTCGATTGAATAGCAGGTCCCGGAAGCGGAACGATGTTTACAGTTACTGTATCGTAATCGGTACATCCGTACGTATTGGTCAGTGCAACGACATACGTTGTGGTCGCCGATGGACTGGCAATCGGGTTGAACGGATCGCTGAGGTTGAGCCCGGCTGTTGGAGTCCACACAACGGTATCGATTCCACCGAAAGAACTGGAAACTCCCAGTTGCACGGCATCGCCGAGACAAATGGTTGTATCGTTCGACACTGATGCAGCAAGCTGGCAATACTTGATCGTGTTGTAATCGTCATTGGTTCCGGAACCTTTACTCAAACCGGTGAGATAAATATTTCCGATGGTATCCACGAACATGTTGAACGCCTGGTCGGAATTATTTGCAGGGCCGTTGTATTTCACCATCCACTGCAATCCGCCAAGACTATCATACTTGAACGTGATGTAATTGTTGTTCGAACCGGTGTTGTACGAAAAGCCGGTGACGTAAATATTTCCAAGGTTGTCGGCAGTGATGTCTTTTCCTTCATCCCACTGAACAAACCCTCCATCGTAACGGCGTTCCCAGATCAGGGTTCCGGAAGTTCCGTTGTAGTTGAGCAGCAGAAAATCTTCCGCAGTAGAAACTGTTCCTACTGACCGGCCGGTGATCGCCACATTGCCGTTCGATTGAATCAGCAAACGATTGGCGCGGTCATAATCATTTCCGGGACCGTTATACGTTTGTGCCCATTGCTGGGTACCGGCTGCGTCGTATTTCAATACAAC
>DATHKF010000763.1:0-21237 GCA_035489505.1 Bacteroidia bacterium
AAAGGAGAACTAAAAGCGCGTTCGAGCCACGGCGAGCGATACACGGATATTTTTTATGTCCAGTTAGATAGCACCCGTATTCTTCGTACCTGCCAGGCCAGCGACCAACTGCTGCTCAGTGACGATGAAGGCAAAACCTGGAAAGTGGTGAAGGCTCCTGATCACGCCATATCCATTTTCAATATTCGGGATTCCATTGCAGTCATGTTTACGTATGACCAGATGTACATTTCCTCGGACCGGGGTGCAACATGGAAGCGGGAAAAGAAAGGTTTGCCAAAACCACAGGATGAAATGTACGGCGTTATCTCTACCGGTGTGGTGACTGAAGATGGAACCATTATGGCGCTGGTGAGTGCACAGGAAGATGAAGTCTACCAGCATCTCGCTTATTTCTATGATCTGAAAAAAGGGAAATGGGAGAAGGATCAAACGGGAAGAGTTTATGAATGGTCAAGCGATGAATTTTTCCCGGCAGGTGGCAACGCCATTCTCCTGCGTAATGGAGAAACAGACAAGTATAGTATCAGTTATGACAAAGGAAAAACCTGGGGCGTGCTCAACCCAAACGATCCGGTTGGACATCCGCAGGATTTATTTATTCAGGACAACAGGATCTATATCGTGGCGGGCAATCTTTACTTTTTTCAGTTTCCACCGGCATGTACCGAACGAAATCCAGAACCTCCGGTGGTCAAGGGCCCTCATGTATCATTAAATGATTCGCTGAAAGGTAAGCTGCTGCTTTTTCCAGTTAAAATGGCACTGGCATCCGATCAGGTTTCGGTCTACCAGCAATGCGCCGGCAAAGACGGCGGTTGTTCCAAATTCATCATGCATGTACCTAATGACACTGTAATTACCGTGATCAATATTCTCCATCTTGAAGGAGATGTCCAGGTGATTGAAGAAACTTATGACGTGTATGCTACGCTCCAGGCCGGAAATTATGAATTGTGGTTGTACAACATCAGTCTCACTGGTTGTTATTTTCTCCAATGCCGGTTTAAAAATGAAACTGCCGGTCAACGCATTGGAACAAGTTGCTACTTTTATTAAAAAAGAACTTCATGTCGAAACTTTTAGTAACAAACTCCATCGCCATTAACGCTCCCGTTTCCAAAGTGTGGGACGTTCTTGTAAATCCTGAACAAACTAAAAAATACATGTTCGGCTGCGAAACTGTCTCCGGCTGGAAAGTCGGCGATCCACTTTTGTGGCGAGGCAGTTATGAAGGAAAAGAAATGGTGTTTGTATCAGGATACGTTCTCGACATTCAACCGGAGAAGCTGTTGAAGTATTCGGTCATTGATCCGAATGCAACATATCCGCAAACGCCGGAAAATCATTTGAACGTAACGTATGAATTGTCGGAGCAAAATGGTGTGACCACGTTCACCGTTACGCAGGATGGATTCGAAACGGCTGCGGATGGAGAAAAGCGTTACAAAGACACGCACAACAACGGTGATGGATGGAATCCGATTTTGGTGGAGATCAAAAAAGTAGCGGAGGCATAAGTAACGGTGGTCGTCGATGGACTGGTTATTCATTCGGGATTGGCGATGAGATTGAGATGCGGAACGAAACATAATAGTTGGGTGCCTGTCGTGGATTCGTTTGACGACTTCCCTTCAATGATCGGTTTGTGGAATCCTGAATACTATTTCGAATAATACTAATTTTTGATTCTCATCAGTCAAGCACTATTTCGCGCAGCGAAATCTCCGCCGCCGTGTCGCGCGGGTAGTATTTGATAATTCGCCGTGCCGCCGTGTCGCCGTGGTAAAATTCCCTGGGGCCAATTGGCCTATCCACTCTTTTCGAAATTAGAAATACCTTTACCGCAGCCTTATGAAACCCAACCCACATGAATTCGAAATCGTACGCCTGGAAAAGCAGGACGTAGATGTTTTTCGAAAACTCGTGGAAGTTTTCCGGGAAGTATTCGAAACCGAAAGCTCTTCAACACCGGGCGAATCGTATTTGCAAACCGTATTAGCTAAACCCGGTTTTCATGTCTTTGTTGTTCTTCGCAGCGACGATGAAGTCGTAGGTGGATTAACCGCTTTCGAATTACCGATGTATCGTTCTGAATCTACGGAGCTTTTTATTTACGATGTCGGAATTCATCCGGCTTTCCAGCGAAAAGGTTTGGGGCAGGAATTGCTGACGACAGTGAAGGAATTTTGCCGGGAAAACAACATCCATGAAATGTTTGTTCCGGCACATGAAGAAGATGACCATGCGTTGAAGTTTTATGGCAGCGCAGGTGGAAAAGCAGAACGGGTGGTGCAGTTTGTTTTTGATGTGAACAACCACATAGACACATAAGGGAACATAGCCCACATAGGCCTCCTTGTTAAACCAGAACTTCGACACTTTGAAATCCTGTTTCGCGAAGCGAAGCCTCCGCCGCCGTGCCGCGCGGGCAATGCTTGAGTAATGCGCCGTGCCGCCGTGTCGCCGTGGTAAATTTTCCACACGCACAATGAAGGAAATTAGAAATACCTTTGCACGCAACACCGTCACTCTAATTCCACGTCCCACTCATGCTCGAGGATAACATCCTTCTCATCATCATTCTCCTCCTGTCGGTATCGATCCTCTCCATGCTGAGTGAAAAACTCCGCATCTCCTATCCCATATTTTTAGTGCTCTGCGGTTTAGCCATTGGATTTCTTCCAAACGTGCCGGAGATTATTTTAGATCCTGATCTCGTATTCCTGATTTTTTTACCGCCCTTGCTTTATGCCGCAGCGTGGAATACATCCTGGAAAGATTTCTGGGCTGCGCGAAGACCAATCGGACTGCTGGCTATCGGGTTGGTTATTTTCACTTCCTGTGCCGTAGCCCTTGTCGCCTATTTGCTGATTCCTGGTTTTACACCGGCGCTCGGATTTCTGCTTGGTGCAATTATTTCACCTCCCGATGCGATCGCAGCAACTTCCGTTTTGCAAAAATTAAAAATGCCGCGACGCGTACTGACTGTCCTGGAAGGTGAAAGTCTCGTCAACGACGCATCAAGTCTGATCGTATTTCGTGTTGCCCTCGCCGCAGTGCTCACAGGGAAATTTGTGATGTGGGAAGCGGGTGTCGATTTTTTCGTTGTCGTTGTGGCCGGCATTGGGACCGGACTCGCGATCGCCTTGCTGATCTACACCATTCACCGCTTCCTTCCCACAACGTCCAGCATCGATACAGGAATTACACTGATGGCTCCATACCTCATGTATATTTCCGCTGAGCATTTGCATGGATCAGGCGTACTGGCGGTTGTTGCCGGCGGACTGTTTCTCAGTTCACGGTCAACAAAAATATTTTCGTACAGCTCGCGATTGCAGGCGCAGGGCGTATGGGAAACGATTGTGTTTCTGTTGAACGGCGCGGTCTTTATTCTTATCGGTTTGCAGCTCCCAACCATCCTTGACAGTATGGACGCCGGTACAATAGCGAGTGCTATATTTTATGCTGTAGTGATCAGTTTACTGACCATCATTGTACGCATCATCTGGGTGTTTCCGGGAACTTACATTCCAGGAATGCTCGTGAAAAAAGTACGTGAAACTGAAGCACGGCCTGGCTGGAAATCGGTTTTCATTGTGGCGTGGAGTGGCATGCGCGGAGTGGTCTCCCTGGCAGCTGCGCTTTCCATTCCGCTTACCATGGGAGCCGAAGCATTTCCGCAACGCAACCTGATCCTCTTCATTTCATTCATCGTGATCCTGGTTACGCTGGTGCTGCAGGGCCTTACGCTTCCCTGGCTTGTACGCAAGCTGGATATCCGCGTAGCAGAACCCGACAAGGCCCATGAACTGGAAGTACAAATGAACCTGGTTACAGCTGTGCTATCGCACGTCAACACGAAATACGCGCATGAAACCGAAACTGTTCATGCATTCCGCATGCTCAAAGAGCGTTACGAACATGTGCTCCAGGCACAGCAAATGCAATTGCTAAATACGGACAGTACTCCTGATTTTATTCCGGTGTACCGTGCTGCATTGCTCGAACTTATCGTTGTGCGGAGAAATGCCCTCGAAGAAATGCGCGCAGCGAAAAAATATTCGGATGAATTGCTCCGCAACATTGAAAAAGAAATCGATCACGAAGAAGCACGGTTGCGGGTAAAGGAAAATAATTGACGCACCACGATGAGCAATCCCAAAACATACGGACTCACCCATTTCGCGATTGTTGTTCACGACACAAGCCGCACTTTGAAATTTTACCGGGATGTTACGTCTTTTTCAAAGACCCGGATGGATATGAGGTGGAAGTTTGGTATGAGGTGCTGAAGTAATCGCGTTGGTTAATAGTACACGGATTCTTCGACAAGCTCAGAACAAAGATTAAAAACGGATTTAATCGTTGCGCGATTTGAAATGCAAAAATAGTACACGGAATTCACGGAATACATCGATTGACACGGAATCTTTGTTTTATGGTTTCCGTGAAGTTCCGTGAGTTCAGTGTCTTCCGTGTACCATTTAGCAACACTTGAGCAACACGAATCGCGTAGCGATTCAATCAGTGAAAATCCGTTTTTTCTGTGAACCATCCGCCGCCGCGGATGGTATCCGCGTACCATTAAAGCAACACATGAGAAACACGAATCAGTGAGCGATTCAAATGAACTCCATACCTTCACCAAATGTCCAGCAAGCGCCCGCATCCTCCCGAAAAATCCCGTCTCCACCCCCGCAACCAACACCGTGAGCGCTACGATTTCAAACAACTCATCGCCAGCCTACCGGAATTGGCGCAGTACGTAAAGCCAAATGTTCACGGCGACGAATCCATCGACTTCTTCAATCCCGATGCAGTACGAACGCTCAACAAAGCATTGCTCAAGCACCATTACGGTATTGAACATTGGGACATTCCACCGGATTATTTATGCCCGCCCATTCCCGGCCGCGCAGATTACATCCACCACATGGCCGATCTGCTCGCTTCATCGAATGCCGGAACAATTCCACGCGGGGAAAAAATAAATTGTCTCGACATTGGCGTTGGTGCAAATTGCGTGTACCCGATTGTTGGACGTCACGAATACGGCTGGAGTTTTGTGGGCACAGACATCGACACCGTTGCACTGGATGCAGCGAAGAAAATTATTCAGTCGAACAAAACGCTGGATGGAAAAGTGGAACTGCGTCACCAGGAAGAAAAAGAAGACATCCTCAACGGCGTTATCGCAGAAGACGACCGGTTCGACCTCGTGATCTGCAATCCACCGTTTCATGCTTCGCTCGAAGAAGCCAAAGAAGGTTCGCTGCGTAAACTGAATAATTTATCCGGCGGAAAATTCACGGCGCCTGTTTTGAATTTCGGTGGACAATACAACGAACTCTGGTTCAAAGGAGGCGAAGCGCGTTTCATCCGCCTGATGATCATCCAGAGCAAATATTTTTCCGATTCCTGCTTCTGGTTTTCGACCATCGTCTCGAAGAAAAATCATCTCCGCGATATTTACGAAGAACTCGAACACCAGCAAGCCGCAGTCGTAAAAACAATTGCGATGGGACAAGGAAACAAAACTTCGCGCGTTGTTGCATGGACGTTTCTCACCCCGGAGCAGCAGGCTCAATGGGTAACAAAGCGTTGGAGTAGCATTGGAGAAAATTAACCACTGGGCACACTGAGTGGTCTTCACAGAGAAATACACAGAGCATAAAAAAAGGAGACTCTCCGCATCAACGAAGAATCTCCTTGTGTATTACGAATCGCATCGCGATTCAAATCCGCTTAATCCGCGCCCCAGTTAAACAAACAAAAACTTTGCGCCTTTCTTTGCGTGCGGCGCCTGTCCTGAGCTTGTCGAAGGACGGCTTTGCGGCCATTTTAACAGAACTCCGCGTACGCCTGCTTCAAATGCTCCGCAATCATATCCGCAGAACGTCCTTCAATATGATGACGCTCTACAAAATGCACGAGTTTTCCGTCTTTGAACAACGCAATCGCCGGCGATGATGGCGGGTACGGTGCAAAATATTTACGCGCCTGTGCTACTGCTTCCGAATCAAATCCTGCGAAAACGGTAGTCAGTTTCGAGGGCTTTTTTCCATCACCCGCGAGCGACATACGTACGCCCGGGCGTGCAGCGCCTGCAGCACATCCGCAAACAGAATTGACAACCATCAAAACCGTTCCTTCTTCCTTAACTACTGAATCAACACGATCTGCTGCCGTTACATCTTCGAAACCCGCTTTCACGAGCTCTTCTTTCATTGGCATTACCAGCTGTGGAGGATACATGATATTCTTTATTTTATGTTTATTTCGACCGGATTCTCCGCAATCGAATCTTAGACAAAGATACGACACTCCTCAGCCATACAAACCGCTTGTACTGTTAATCTTGTTTAATGACATTTTCGCGGTATTTCGCATGGTGCTTTTGCTAAATTTGTTAATCATGAAGAAAATCAAGCACTTAGCAGCAGCCTCCCTTCTCTTTGCAGGAATGCTCAACGCGCAAATCGCCCCGGTTGCTCCGGCCAAAGCGAAACTGGTGGAAAAAGTAACCACCAACGGTAACGGAAAACTCGTTATTCCTTATACCAAATACGTCCTTCCGAACGGGCTCAATCTTGTGGTCCACGAAGATCATTCCGATCCTGTGGTGTACGTTGATGTAACGTACCACGTAGGCTCTGCACGCGAGCAGGTAGGCCGTTCCGGTTTCGCCCACTTCTTCGAGCACATGATGTTCCAGGGCTCCGAACACGTAGCCGATGAACAGCATTTCAAACTCGTGAATGAAGCGGGTGGTACACTGAATGGAACCACAAACACCGACCGCACAAATTATTTCGAAACTGTTCCGTCGAATTTTCTCGAACTCGCATTGTGGCTCGAGGCAGACCGCATGGGATTCCTTCTCGATTCGGTAACGCAGAAAAAATTCGAAGTGCAGCGTTCTACCGTAAAGAATGAACGCGGGCAACGTTACGAAAATGCACCGTACGGACTCGTGTGGGAAAAGATCGGTGAAGCCATGTACCCGGAAGGTCACCCGTATTCGTGGTCGACTATCGGTTACATCGAAGATCTCGACCGTGTAGGTGTTGCCGATCTTAAAAACTTTTTTCTTCGCTGGTACGGACCAAACAATGCAACGCTCACCATTTCCGGTGACGTTGACATTGCGAAAGTAGTTGCACTCGTTGAAAAATATTTCGGCACTATTCCACGCGGACCGGAAGTGAAATCGATGGACAAGATGTTGCCTGTTCTTTCTGCGAACCGTTACATTTCGTACGAAGACAATATCCGCTTTCCACAACTCAGTGTTGCATGGCCTTCTGTGAATGCCATGCACGAAGACGAAGCTGCACTCGACGCACTCACTTCTATTCTTTCACAGGGAAAAAGCTCTGTGTTCTACAAAACATTTATCGAAACCGGAATTGCGCAGGTCGCCTCGATGTTTAATGTAGGCATGGAACTCGCCGGGCAAAACATGGCCATGATACGCATGTACCCCGGGCATACGCTCGCCGAAGCCGACAGTCTCATGCATGCCGCCTTCCTGGATTTTGAAAAGAAAGGCGCCACCGACGACGACATGACGCGATTTAAAATGAGCATCGAAACGTATTTTGTCGATGATATGACTTCTGTCCAGGGCAAAGGCTCCAGCCTGGCCGCATACAGCACGTTCTATGGCAATCCCAACATGATTGCGAAAGACCTTGACCGCTACAAAGCCGTGAAGAAAGAAGACGTGATGCGCGTGTACAACAAGTACATCAAAGGAAAACCATACGTTGCGCTGAGTGTTCTTCCGAAAGGAAAAGGAATGGCCCCGGCGAAACCGGATAATTACATCATTCCAAAACACAGTGCAGGTGCAGAAGAAAGTGCGGAGTACAAGAATCTCCAGATGCGTAAAGCAACGGATTTCTTCAACCGTTCTGTTCAGCCTACACCGGGACCTACGCCGTCTCCTGTTCCACCTTCGATGTGGAGAGGTGTTTTTGCCAATGGAATGAAATACATCGGCACAGAAAATAAAGAAGTTCCGCGCACGTACATGCTGCTCAGTTTGACTGCAGGTCACCGCCAGGAAGATCCTGCGAAAGCGGGTGTTGCACAATTGCTCGTAGGCATGCTCGATCAATCCACAGAAAAATATTCTGCCGAACGCATTGAGGAAAAAACAGAATTGCTCGGCAGCGAAATTTCTGTCGGATTGACTTCCGACGAGATCCAGGTTTTCGTCACCTGCATGACACGCAACATCGATTCTACATTCGCGCTGCTCGACCAGAAACTCTTCCACCCGAAATGGGACCAGGAAGAATTTGATCTCGTGAAACAACGCCAGCTGGAATCCATTGCGAACATGTCGACGCAACCCGGGGCTATGGCTGATTTCATTTTCAGCAAAATGCTGTATGGCGAAGGACACATCATGGCTATTCCGCAGATCGGTACGAAAGAAACGGTGGAGAAACTTACACTCCAGGATGTGAAAGATTATTACAGCAGGATGATCTCTCCGGACATCACGCGTCTCGTAGTCGTTTCTGATCTCGCGAAAGATGCATTCCTGAAAAAGACCAATTTCCTGCAGACTTGGAAATCAACCGGTGTTGTTTTGAAACAGCCAACTGAATTGAATTCCAAAGCTGTACCGGGACCAACAACTATTTTCCTGTACGACAAAAAGCAGGCTGCGCAATCGGAGATCCGTGTGGGCCGCATGGCTATGCCATATGATGCAACCGGTGAATATTACCGGGCCAACCTGATGAACTATCCGCTGGGTGGTCATTTCAATTCGCGCATCAACCTGAGCCTGCGTGAAAATCACGGCTGGACTTACGGAGCACGCGCCGGATTCGGAGGCAATGCATACACCGGAACGTTCTCTGCTTCTGCCGGTGTGCGTGCTGATGCATCAGACAGTGCCGTTGCAGAATTCGTGAGCATCATTGCGGGTTATGAAAAGAACGGCGTTGATGCCGAAGAGCTTTCCTACATGAAGCGCGCGATCTCGCAGCGTGAAGCATTGCGTTACGAAGATCCGTACCAGAAATTGTTCTTCATGAAGAACATCATCGATTACAATCTCGCCGACAATTACACGCAAACGCAAAACCAGATTCTCCAGGGCATGACTAAAGCCGGAATCGATAGTCTTGCGCACAAGTGGCTCGGAACAGACCAGCTCACCATTGCACTCGTGGGCGATAGCGCTACGCTGTATGGTCCGCTTTCCAAACTCGGCTACAAAATAGTTGTAGTGGATGCGGGAGGAAAAGCACTTCCGCCACCTCCGGTTAAGGAAGTGAAGAAAGAAGAACCACCTCCGCCAGCTCCTGTCGATGACAAGTCGAAGAAGAAAAAGAAGAAGGTCAAAAAGAAACCGAAGGGATCGAAATACGAGGAGATCACGAAATGATCATTCAAAGATTCAAAATTGAATGATTCAAAAATTGCAAAGCCCGTCTCGAATTACCGAGACGGGCTTTTTATTTCCGGTTTGCGTTCTCCGATCCTTGAGTAATCTCAGAATACGCCCCTTGTCAGGAACAGGCCTGCGGCAGCAAGGATTTTTTTGAGAATAGTATTCGACCCCTTCAGGGTCGGGGGAACCAAATTAATTTTGTTCAATTCACATTCGACCCCTTCGGGGTCGTGGACTTAACCCTTTCACTTCGTTCAAGGGACATGCGACTTCTCCGAAGTCGTTAGTATCATCGGATTCTATTGATCCCGGAGGGATCACATGTCCCTTGAACGAAGTGAAGGGTTTCTCCCGACCCTGAAGGGGTCGAATGTTATTAACCCCGGGTAATGATCCGAAGGATCGTAACCCGGGGTTAATAACACAAAAAAGAAAAATTCCTTGCTGCCGCAGGCGAAAGCAGAATCTCTCTGCTGATACGAAAACTAATTCACCAACAATTTCTCCGTCGCTAACTCCACATCCCCGCTCCTCACCTTCACAAAATACACTCCCGCACTCATCGTTGAACGATCAACCGTCACCACGTTGCTCTTCAACCCGCTTTCGGAATAGGTAAGCTTTCCATTCACGTCAAAAATTTCCAGCGTCATGTTGTCCAGTCCGTACGAACCATAATTGAACATCGTAATACTCACCTGCATTCATCGGATTCGGCCCAAGCATCATGCGGAACGGGTGATATGTTGCAGCTGCTGCGCTGGTTGGAAACGCGCCTTCATTCACCACGTTGTGCGCATCAGCCTGGTTACTCCACGGACGATCTACGATTCCGGAAGGCCAGATCACAACAACGCTGTCGATGTAATCCCAGATGCCCAAACCGAAATGCACAGCAAATGAATTCTGAATGCCGTATCCTTCGCCGCTGCGCACTTCGCGCACCTGAACACCCCAGCCGCCGTAAATTTTTACAATGGCGCCAATACCGTTCAGGTTACTCATTCCCGCCTGCGCTCCACCCACAAGATCAAACACCACATAATGATTGCCGTTGCTGGTTGTATTCATCCAGAGCTTATCCATGCGTGTTGACGATGGCGACTGAAAAATATCGCAGTACGACGTGTACACATCCAGTTTGCCATCGTTGTTCAGATCGCCTACCGCGTGTGCTGTGGCCTGGTGCGCGTTATACGGGAATGGATTCGCATTTGCGGTGAATGTTCCATTACCATTGTTGTGATACAGGATGTGTGTATCACCGGTGATGAGCATATCCACGTATCCGTCATTGTCGAAATCATGGAACGTTGCGTTCTCTCCGAATATCGTTGTCGTGTTTGCGATTCCCGATGCGGTCATGGCGTTTGTGAAAACTCCTGAACCATTATTGATCATCATCTTGCTGTTCAGGTCGTAATTCATCACGAACGCATCCATATCGCCATCGTTGTCAATGTCACCCCATGCAGTGCTCCACCCTTGCGCTCCGTCGCGGAGACCGGTCCAGTTGGTTACATCCTGCGTGTACGTATAGTTTCCGTTGTTGATGAACACCTGGTCAATTCTCCGTGCATCCAGTGTATCGGTAACTCCCTGGCGGCAATGGGTGATCATAAGATCGATGTATCCGTCGTTGTTTACATCTGTCCAGATCGATGCGTAATTGCCGCTGTTGTCAGAAGCGGGAAAAGTAGCAAGCGGCAATGCGGCCTGGTTCCATATCCAGCCCGTTGGCGTACCATCACCAATGAAAATATCCGGCATCGAATTGTCGTTGCAGGTAAAGGCATCGAGAAAACCATCGCCGTTGATATCGTGAAAGTTACACCCCTGTGGAAAGTCAACGGCTGCGCCCGTGAGTGTCGTCACATCCGTTGCAGTATAATTTGTTCCGTTCCAATGCATGATGCGCGTGTATCCCCATCCATCGCCCCACGTTACGTCGGTAAAACCATCGTTGTTGAAATCTCCGCAAGCCATTCCCCAGGGGTCTCCGATATTCTGACCGACGGAGGAAAGTTCAGTGAACACACCATTAGGCGCTCCTTGATATTCCACGTATTGCGTAGTATTCTGTGATGCTCTCACAACGTCATCCTTCTTATCTCCGTTCATGTCGCAAACACCAATTCCGTTTCCGCTGTGAAATATCGCTGTCGGAAAAAGTGTGGTCTGATCGGAGAATGTAATTTGCGCTGCGAGTGATCCGCTTGCGGCCACAGTAAACATGCAGGCTGTTAATTTCAGGAACTGTTTCATCTTGCGTAAGTGTTGGATAGTACGATAAAAAAAGCCCATCGTTTGAGGATGGGCTTTGAATCTATGCGTTAAGAATTAGTGCACCATAAGTTTTTGTGAATCGAGGCGTTTTTCGCCATTGCTCACCTGCACAAAATACATTCCGGAAGCAAGAGCAGATTTATTGATCGTTACAACATTGCTGTGCAGCGTTGCTTCGCTATAAACTACTTTACCGGTTACGTCGATAATTTCCAGTGAAAGATTGTTCAGTCCGTACTGGTCAGCATTGAACATCTGGATAGTCACCTGCTCCGACATTGGGTTTGGCCCCATGACCATGTGGAACGGATGGTTGTTGATGTTTCCTGTAGATGTAGGGAAGCCACCTTCCGGAATGGTGTAATGTGCATCAGCAGGAAGTGTGAGCAGCTGGTCAACAATACCTGAAGGCCACTCTACGATTACGCTGTCGATGTCGGTAGCTGAACCCAAACCGAAGTGTACTGCGAATGAATTCTGGATACCGTACGCTTCACCTCCATGAATTTCGCGCATCTGTACGCCCCACGGTCCATAGATTTTCACAATAGCACCGATACCGTTTTTGTTTGAGAATCCTGGGATTCCACCACCTACAAGATCAAAGAAAATGTAGTGGTTGGTGTTTCCGGCATTCACACAATCATTCATCCAAAGGTGGTCATAACGGGTGCTTGACGGAGAGTTGTAGGTAGCACAATAGCTGCCGTAGATGTCAAGGAATCCGTCGCCATTCAGGTCACCCACTGCATGTGCGCGCATATAACGCTGAGTAGGGCCTGAACCTGTAGTGTATACAAAAGGCTCTGGCGCGTCGATAGAGAATGTGCCGTCACCGTTATTTCTGTAGAGGTAGTGATCGTCTCCGCTGATGAGCAGGTCGATGAATCCGTCGTTATCGAAATCGTGCCAGGTGCAATTCTCACCAAACGTTGTAGTGGTGTTTGCGATACCTGAAGTAGACATGATGTCTGTGGAGTAAACACCGTTTCCGTCATTCAGCCAGAGGTGACTGTTCACATCGTAATTCAATACAAATGCGTCGTTGTCTCCGTCATTGTCAATGTCACCGAAAGTTGTGCTCCAGCCCTGCGCTCCGTCAAGAAGACCGGTCCAGTTGGTTACATCCTGCGTGTACGTGTAATCACCATTGTTGATGAAAACCTGGTCCATGCGGCGTGGATCATTAAATGGACTTGTTACACCCTGGCGACAGTGTGTGATCATAAGATCCATGAAGCCGTCATTATTGATATCAGACCAGATCGATGCGTAGTTTCCGCTGTTGTCTGAAGACGGCACAGTTGCCAATGGCATTTCAACAGAGTTGTTGTACGTCCATCCGTTTGCACCGTCGCCGAGGTAGATATGCGACATCGCAACGTCATTGCAGATAAACAGATCCAGGTTACCGTCGTTATTGATGTCCTGGAAATTACATCCCTGAACGAAGACGGAACCTGCACCCGTAAGTGTAGTTACGTTACTTCCGGTATAACCCGCTCCGTTACGCACCATCAGGCGCGAAGAAGCACCTTCACCCCACTGAACATCATTGAAGCCATCGTTATTTACGTCGCCTACGCACATGCCCCAGGGAGCGCTCAATGCGTATGTATATGTACTGTCGATGAAGTTACCGCCCGATTGCCAGTAACAAACTGTCATGTTGCTGTTATCGGTACGAACGATATCATCTTTTTTATCGCCATTCATGTCACATACGCCAATCGAGTTTCCGCTATAGAAATTCGAACTCTGGATCAGTGAAGTCATATTCACAAAGGGAATCGACTGGGAGAATAGAAAGCCCGGGGCAAGCAGTGAACATGTAATTACAGTAAGTAGTTTTTTGTGCATGGTTGTGGTTTTGAGATTACGATATTAACCATTAACCCGCTAATAACCAACTCAAAGCGGGCTTCTAAAGTTACGGGACAAGGCACCCTGCTATTCCATAAAAATTAGTCCTCTAAAAATAGCCTTCTGTCGATATTCCGGCTAATTTTTGAGATTCCGGCAACTGGCTGGTTCTTGTTATCTTTAGAACCCAATTATCCGGCTGAATGAAAAGATTTTTACTTCGTAATAAAGGACTTCTGGCGATTGTTGTTGCAGTGATGGTGGCCTCTTCTTTTACCTTGGCTACCCGGCAAGTGGCCGATGCGCGGACGTTTCATACGGAAGACGAATTGCTTCGCCTCCACGAAATCCTGGCCTCGCTTCCTACCGATACCAGTTCTCTGTTTGCCGGTTCGGGTAAATGTGGCGGTTGTCACGGGCACGACCCGCAGGGAATTGCTTTTGTAACCAATTCGGGTGAAGACGTAAACATTGCCGACGACTGGGCGGGAACCATGATGGCCAATTCCGCCAAAGATCCTTTCTGGCGCGCCAAAGTATCGCATGAAATTCTCGTGAATCCTGCACTTCAGCAGGACATTGAAAATACCTGTACACGTTGTCATGCTCCTGCCGGAAGGTTTGAAGCCGAGTACCACAACCAGTTGCCGTACGCCATCGACAGCATGCTCAACGATTCTATTGCGATGGACGGTGTGAATTGCACAGTCTGCCACCAGATCCGCGATACGCTGCTGGGAAATAATTTCAACGGCAACCTGTTTTTCACACACCGCATTGCATACGGGCCTTACGAGGATCCGGTTTCTGCCATCATGGAATTTTTCGTGGGCTGGGTTCCGGAATATTCTCCACACATTACCCAATCTGAATTGTGCGGCGGATGTCACTCGCTCATTACGTTCTCACACGATATGATCGGAAATCCAACAGGCAATAGTTTCTTCGAACAGGCCACGTATCACGAATGGAAAAATTCCATTTACAGCACGCTTGATTCAACTTGTCAGAGCTGTCACATTCCGCGCATCAACGATTCCATTGACATAGCAACGAATTATCCGTTCCTCGATGGACGTTCTCCATTCGGGAAACACCATCTCGTTGGCGGAAATGCATTCATGCTGAAACTCATGCGCCAGAACATGACGTCCGTAGGATCAACCTGCCAGCCGTCGAATTTCGACACGTCGATTGCGCGCACCGCGCGTTATCTCCGGAACAATACGCTTGACATTAACCTGCAATACATCAACCGGGTGAATGACACCGCGTATTACGACGTTGAGCTCACGAACAAAGCGGGACACAAATTTCCTTCCGGTTATCCGTCACGCATTGCCTGGGTAGAATTTATGGTGATCGATGATCAGAACGACACAATTTTTTATTCCGGCGAATACGACGGAGATGGAAATGTGGTCAACCGTGATCCGGGTTTTGAACCGCACCGGAATGTAATCACCAACGACGCGCAGGTACAGATCTATGAAATGGTGATGGGCGACGTGAACGGAAGTCCTACCACTGTGCTTGAACGTGCCGACACGTTACTCAAAGACAACCGCATGGCACCGAAAGGTTTCCTGAACGGACATGTCTCGTACGACACGATGAAAATTGCTGGCCTCTTTGGTGATCCTGATTTCAACTTCAGCGGTCCTACAGAAGGAACAGGAATGGACGTTGTTCATTTTCACATTCCGATGAATGGTTACACCGGTCCGTTGCTCGTGAAAACCAAAGTCTGGTACCACGCCGTTCCGCGTCCGTGGCTCGATGAAATGTTTGCGTACAACTCGGCTGAAATTGATTCGTTCCGCAATTTCTACAACAATGCAGACCAGGCCCCGTCGCTTGTTGCCGAAGCGGAGATCGACGATATCAATCTGGGAACGCTTCAGTTTGCGCAACAGAATCTACACGTATTCCCGAACCCGACATCGGATGGAAAAATTTACATCGATGGTTGGAAAGACCTCAACGTACAACTCGTGCGCGTGATTGATCTCACCGGCCGCGAAGTAATTACTCCTGTAAGCGGCGAACAGTTTACAGGATCGATCGTGCTGCCCGACCGTGGAGTATTTCTTGTGATCTTTGAAACGGAAACAGGCTTGATCACAAAACGCGTGCTTTGGCACTAACTAAATACAAACCTTCCCGGATCAGGACAACGATCAGGTCCGGGCTAATCTAATCACCATGAAAAAAATCGTACTCGTTACTGCATTGTTTGCACAGACCGCCGCATTTGCCCAGGGTGGCGACACACTCGTCTGGGAGGATTACACCAATGACCCTGCATCATACCTGATATTGGGAACTACTCCCGGTATGAGCGCCGATACGAACTGGTACAACATCGATAACGATCTGCTCGGCGATGGTAGCGGAGGAGGTCGTCCGGGCGAATGGTTCCATGGCATAACCTTTGCTGATTCAGACAGCGTAGGCAACCCAGGCGTGCTGTGGAGCAATTCGTGGACCAACGACGGAGTCAATTCCGTGGACAACTGGCTCATTCTTCCTTCGCTGATGATTGCTGACACGTCAGCCGATCTGTATTGGAAATCTGCACCGCGCCAGACACCACGTTATCTTGACGGATACATGGTGCTCATCTCGACAACCACGAACGATCTCATGGCGTTTACGGATACCGTGTTTGTAGCATCGGAATACACCAGCCTCGACAATCAGTCCTTACCGAATGTGTTTTCCTCGTACACGTTCACACCGGCCAATGGATTTATTCATGGCGCCGATTCAACGTATACCGAATATGATGCCGCTGCTGATTCATCACGACTGATCGGAAAACTTCGTCCTTTCCACGTTGATCTTTCCGCTTACGCCGGTCAGTCCATTTACATCGCCTTTGTTCACCACACGATTGACGACAACCTTCTTTCGATCGATGACATCCTGGTAGAAGGCACAGACGTAACAGGTATCTATGAAATCAGTGCAGGATTTCCGATGCACGTATTTCCAAACCCGGCAACCGAAGCGGTGAAAGTAAACTATACGCTTCCTGTCGCTTCAGATGTTACATTGAACATGTACTCGATCGATGGAGTTCTCGTTCGCAGCGAATATCTCGGGAACAAACCTTCCGGAAGCAATTCTGCAGAACTTGACGTGGATGATCTTGCTCCGGGAATTTACCTGGTGAGCGTACAGACACAAACAGGAGTTTCTACGAAACGGATTGTGGTTGAATAGACAAAAAATGATTTCAAGGAAATCCGCTGAACCCCAGCGGATTTTTTTTGCTCTGAATTCTGCAAGACATCGTATGAAAATAACCACTCTTCGACAAGTTCAGAGCAGGCTTACCACAGGGAACACTGAGTGGTTTTCACTGAGTTTCACGGAGTGTTTCTCAATCCGTGGCTCAGTGAACCTCTGCGAAATACCCCTGTGAATCTCAGTGGTTAATTTTTTAATGAGCGTGGCGATTCGCCGTGGTAAAAAAACTTCCGAATGCCTGAAGGGACAACCGCCTAATCTGAAATGGAATAGTTCTTCGTGAACTGCGTTTTGTCAACGGTGATTACGCAGTACCCTTTGCTTACGCGATTCCCGTTCTCATACACGAACATTTCACCGGTGAGCGGTGTAAATTTCAGGATGTTCAGCATACGGTTTCCGGGCAATGCGCGGATGTAATCGTAATCGATGGCTGCAGAAATTTCATCGAGTACAATTTCAACTTCCGTCTGCGACCATGTTCCAAACTTGAAACAACCTTTCTGGTCATCGGTTGGAACAGTTGATTGAATACAATCGATGCGGCGGTCCGCAAAAAACATGTGCCCAATTTCTCCTTCTTCCTCGCCCATCACAAAAGAATATTTCGTGAGGCCCTGGGCAATGGTGAGATTGTAACTCAATGGCCCGTATTCCGGGTGCGTAATATACTGTCCGAACTGTGCGGAACTGATGTTCTGCGGCTGGCTGACTTCAAACGTAGCCACATAGTCGTGCCCGTTATTCTTCAGTGTATCCATCGTTCCGCTGATCTGCAAGGGGCGAAACGGATCTTCTTCATACGTGAGAATAACATGACTGCCGGTGAAATACACTGCAGGACTGGAAGAGAACGTTCCTGTTTTCAATCCACCCGCGAGATACTGCGTGGTGATGCTGTCGCTGTTGTAATACGTGTACGTGATGGCGAAATACACGTCGCTGCTTTCGTACTTCATTTTTTCGAACGACCAGAAGCGCAGGTTTCCTTCGACAGCGCCGGAGTATTTTCCGGTTTTCATAAAATCGCCAAGTTGCACCATAGAAACGGCATCCGGGAAAACTTCGTACGCGTTGCGGTCATTAAAACCCTGGAGATAAATCACGTCGCGATTGAAATTTTCCGAAAGCCCAACCCATTCCCACTGGTCCAGGTTGTTGATGAACGCCATCACCTTCGTCCCGGGATTCAAGCGTGGAATTCCTTTCGCTTTGTTCACTGCAATAATTCCGGACCGCGTTGCACCTTTCACCACGCTATCGACTTCGATGTGAAAACTTTTGCCGGTGACATACTCTCCGAGGTATGTTCCAATCACAATCGATTTCGATTTCGCGATCATCTCATCGAAGCCAATGATGATCGGAGCTGCTTTCGCGGAGAAAGAGAACAAGACAATGAGAAGTGTGAGAATTGATTTCATGGGTTTTATTAATGGTTTGTTCTGTTTTTTTACCTCAAGGATGCCTGGACGTCATTGCGAGGAACCAAGCAATCTCATCTTCGAAGAGGAGACTGCTTCGTTCCTCGCAGTGACATTCCCTTTGCGTTTTCCTTTGCGTACGGCGCCTGCCCTGAGCCTGTCGAAGGGCGGCTTTGCGTCTATTCCCTCTTCCGCTGAAAAAACTCCCTCATCAGCGCCCCGCACTCCTCCTCCAGCAATCCACCCTCCACCACCGTCTTCGGATGCAGAACATTCATGCCCACGCGCTGGTAACCTCTTTTCGGATCGTGCGCACCAAAAATAATCTTGCTGATCTGCGACCAATGCAACGCGCCGGCACACATCAGGCAAGGCTCCACCGTTACATACATCGTGCAATCGGTGAGATACTTTCCTCCCAATCCGTTTGCAGCAGCAGTGATCGCCTGCATTTCTGCGTGAGCGGTAACGTCATTCAAACGCTCGGTAAGATTGTGGCCTCTCGCAATGATGCGGTTGTTTGCGGTGATCACAACACCCACGGGCACTTCATCGGCATCAAATGCCTTTTGCGCTTCTTTCAATGCTTCGCGCATGAAATGCTCGTCGGAAAAGATGGATAGTTCCATTATCCTGCAAGATTACAGCGGATCGGGCGACGCTTATCCGTGATTTCTTTACGGATATTCACAGTGGATTGTGAACTGTTCTATGGTCAGCGATTGCTAAATGCATGTATTCTACCTTAATCGCTGTTAAATCACAGATTCATGAAAAAGTTCTGGCTCCATTCATCCCGCCGAAAAAAAGCGCTCCTCATCACCGCAATCATCGTGGTTACGGGATTTGTGCTTCCTGAAAACTTCGCCATGCCTGTGACGGGTGCACACAAAAACGACTACAACACCGGGTCCTTCTGGTATTATCCCTGGGGGAAATCCGGAACGCATAAGGGCGTCGACATCTTCGCACAGGAAGGAACTCCTGTTGTGGCCGCAACCGGTGGAATGGTTCTCTACAGTGGGGAAATGGGTCGCGGGGGAAATGTGATCGTAGTGCTCGGTCCCAAATGGCGCTTGCATTATTACGCGCATCTCGAAAAACAAATTGCTTCTCCGCTTGAATTTGTTGGCTGCGGAGAAAAAATCGGAACCGTAGGAACTACGGGAAACGCCAAAGGAAAATCGCCTCACCTGCATTATTCAATCGCCACCGTGCTTCCCTACTTCTGGAGAATCGATGGCGATCACCAGGGGTGGAAGAAAATGTTTTATCTCGATCCGACACCGAAATTGAATCGGACCGACAAACGATGAGTACAACAAGAAGCATCGTTATCCTGATCCTGTCACTCGCTATGGCGTGCGGATATTCGTGCGATTCCGCGAATGAGAACGATAGCGCCGAGACCCGGATTGATTCCATCGCGATGTTACACACTAAAATCGATTCACTGTTGAAGCTGATTCCCGACGGGATCGACACGATTGTCAACGACGAATTTGAAGTGATCACGCACCACCCGGAAGGGTATGTTGAAGTGCAACGCAGGTTCAGGCCAAAGAAAACGTTTGAAGATTATCCTGTGCGTGGCCGGTATTCAGGCATGATTCCGCCGCTTAATTTTTCCACCTGCGCGTATGGAAAAAAGTTCAGGACAAGAACAAAAGAAGGGGCAGAACTCGGGCCGCGTTTTGCGGGTCACTACGCATTCGCATCCTGGGGTTGTGGTGCGCCGTGTCAGGGTTGCAGCATTATTGATCTTCGGACAGGCAACGTATACGCCGGGCCCGATGCAACCGGCAACTATGCATTCAGGATCGACAGCAAAATTCTCCTGGTCAATCCTCCCGATTCGAATGGACTGTATTACTATCCTCCAATGTTTGCCACACCGGAACAGTACGTTTGGACAGGCGACTCGTTTAAGAAACTTGAATGATAAAACCGAACATTGCGTAACCCGCAACCCGAAACTTTTTCCACTCGCAACTTACTCGCACCACACATCCACATCATCCACGTACATCACGAGGTCCTGCGTTCCGCTTTTCGCTGTGATCCCAACCTGGATGCGCTCGTAGTAGCCTTTCGTTCCCCAAACAAGGTTGGCGCGATCGCGCGGCATGGTGATGATCTTGTCTTTGTTGATGATCTCTTCGCCGTCGAGCCACATTTTCACTGCACCGTAACGGTATTGCGAAAGTTTCACTTCGAGTTCAATGTGTGCCCATTGATTGACCGGAAATAATTTCGCCGGTTGTTCCTGGAATAAATTCGGCAACCCGAGTTTGTTGCGTTCCAGTTCCAGGTTTTCTTCCCAGGCCATGATGCGGATCTCAGAACTGCCACCCACAATTTCCCCGAGATCAAGAATGAAAAATGTCCCGTAATCGGGAGCTGCACGACGGAGATAATACCACGCCGAGAAATGAAACGTTTCTCCGTGCTTGAAGAAAAATCCGCCTTTGTTGAGATTGCATTTCGCCACCTGCACGAAACCCGGATCATTCTGCGTACAATCAAAACGCACCGAACGCAGTCCCGAGTGCACAATTTGTGAATCGATCGTAATCGGGTTTGCACTCAGGTTGAATTCGTTGATGTTGAATTCCGTCCACTGGTGATCTCCGGTTCCAATGAGATCTTCGTACGTGGAGTAGCTTTCAAAATCATCGTGAAATTCCTTCAGTGCCGCGCCGGTGTCTTCTTTGTGACAACCGATGCTCAGTACAAACAATGCGAATATGAATAGCGCGTGTTTCATTTCTTTATTCGTTTGAAATGATATGCAAAACCGATTCCGAACCAGTTTTCATATTGGAAATTGTAGATGTAGGAATAGAAAGGTGTGTACGCAAACTCGAGCGAGCTGTGCCATTTCAGCAGATGCACCCGGTAAGCCACGCGAAATGTACCGCGTACAGTTCCGCCCTTGCCGGTCGACAGGATCAATACCTGCCCGGTGCCGAAAATCAGCCCGGTCTT
>DATHKF010000764.1:0-4270 GCA_035489505.1 Bacteroidia bacterium
ATTTATCATCAAGAGGATGGTTGTCCAGGGAAATACGCTGTGGATTGCCGATGCATACGGATTGATTCCATTGGATTCGACCTTGGTTTTTACCGGAAGCTGGTACCAGGTTGAAGCCGGTGTCGGATTGTTTCCAAGTGATATTTACCCGGACACCGACGGTTCTGTCTGGTACACGGACAACTTCATCGGTCTCGTACGGATGATCAACCCGGGATCAGGAACAGCGTATCGCCCGAATGGCCCGGTGAGCACCAGCGCGGCCCTCATGGATTTTGAGGCAGGAAGATTGTGTGTTGTGCCGGGTGGGCATGATGATGCCTGGGGAAATATTTACAACAAAGCCGGCATCTCATTCTACCAGAATTCTACCTGGGATGTGATGAAAAAAGAAGCTGTTCCGGCACTTGACTCAACGCTCGATATCAACTTCTGCAAAATTGACCCGCTCGATAACACACACGTGTGGCTGGGCTCATGGAGCAAAGGCCTGATTGAAGTGCGTAACAATAATGTGGTGCACATTTTCAACCAATACAACAGCATCCTGGAATCCAAGGTTGAATATCCGTGGTGTGGGATCGGTGGGATTGATTACGACGAATCCGGAAATCTCTGGATGGTGAATTCACATACCACCCGGTGTCTCAAAGTAAAGAAGGCAGATAATACCTGGGCGACTTTCGATTTCCAGGGACTGATCGCCACAGGAACAGTTGTTGGAAACCTGATGCTCACGGAAAATAATCAGAAGTGGATGATCCTTCCACGCAATGGCGGTGTCCTGGTATTCGACGATAACGGAACCATCGACAACACTTCGGATGACAAGAAAAAGAAACTTGGATTCTCTGCCGGAACCGGCGCGATGCCTGGCACAGACGTGCTGTGTATGGCAGAAGACAAAGACAATGAAGTGTGGATTGGCACCGATAAAGGAATTGCTGTTTTCTATTGTGCGGAAACCATTCTCACCACTGCAGGATGCGATGCGCAGCAGATCCTGATTCAGCAGGGAGAATACACCCAGATACTCATGGAAAGCCAGGTGGTAACCGCTCTTGCTGTTGACGGTGCAAACCGCAAATGGATCGGCACAGAAAGCGGTGGAGTATTCCTGATGTCGGAAGACGGCACAGAAGAAATTCTGCACTTCACAGCATCAAACAGTCCGTTGCTGAACGACAATGTAACCGGGATTACAATCGACCCGATCACCGGCGAAGTTTTCTTTGCTACCGGCAAAGGAATTGTTTCTTACAAGAGCGATGCGGTAGAAGGTGAAGACGTAAACGGAGATGTGTACGCTTACCCGAATCCTGTGGGCCCGGAATACCATGGACCTATTGCGATCCGCGGCGTTGTAAAAGATGCCGATGTGAAAATTACCGACATCAGCGGCAACGTGGTTTACCAGACCAAAGCGTTGGGCGGACAAGCGATCTGGGACGGAAATAATTTCGCCGGCGAACGCGCAGCATCGGGTGTTTACCTGGTGTTCATCACCAATGAAGACGGAACCGAGAAAAAGGTGACGAAGATTCTGTTGATGAATTAGCATTTCGCATTCTACCGTTTTTTTACCACAGAGCAACACGGAGTGATTTTCACTGAGGTTCACAGAGTGCTTAACAATGTGTTGCCCGGGGCACCTCTGTGAAATACCTCTGTGAATCCCAGTGGTTAATTTTTTTAATGAGCGGAGCGAATTAATTCCGGGCGTCTCCGCAATTCAGCGGTGAAAAAAATCGAACTTCGGGGAATGTTGTATCAAACGCAGGGAATTGTTTTTCACACCGTTCCTTATTCCGATAACCGCGTCATCGCAAAAATCTACACGCGCAGTTTCGGGTTGCAATCATTTATCGTTACCGTTTCGCGCACAAAAAGCGGAATGATCAAATCGCCTTTGCTGCAACCGCTGACGCAGCTGGAACTCCGGATCGAGAAAAAGGAAAAAAGCCACCTGCATACCGTACGCGAAATTACCCTGGCGGTTCCGTATGCCCACCTGCATAATGATATTGTAAAAACCACCATTGCACTTTTTGTGGCCGAAGTGCTTTACAAATCGGTGAAAGAAGAAGAGGCCAACGAAGGGCTTTACGAATTCATTTCACACTCGTTGCAGGTGCTGGATATTTCGCATGAAGGAACAGCCAATTTCCATCTCGTTTTCATGATGAATTTAACGCGGTACCTGGGCTTTTTTCCGCAGGAGAACATCGAGGGCCCCAACAGTCTTTTTGATCTCGTCAATGGCACGTTCTTCGTGAAAACGCCGCAACATTTTAACTCACTCGACCCGGTGGAGTCGCGGTTGTTCGAAATGATCTTTCATGCCGACTACGAACACATGCATGAACTTCAGCTGAACGCGGAGAAAAGAAAGATCGTGCTGAATGCACTGGTGCGTTATTACGAAGCACATCTGCAGTCGATGCAGAAGATCCAGTCGCATGAAGTGCTGGCGCAGATACTCGAGTGATTTTGCCACCAAGGCACACGAAGAGCTTTGTGATACTTAGAGACTTTGTGCCTTCGTGGCCATTTTTACTTCTCTTCCTTCAGAAACTCATACGGCATAAAGTCCACAAAGTCCGCGATGGAAATAGTCATCGAAACGACTTTGCCATCCTTGACCACAAACGGCGTTGGTTTGATTCCCCACAGCGGCGTGTTGTACGTACACAGAAACGTGCTGTCGCCCATGTATTCCAGCGTTCCGAAAATTTTCGGGTGGTGCTCGAAAAGACAGGTGAGTTTTCCTTTCTGTTCTACCACAATCATCTTTCCGTAAACCGGGTTTGTGTAAGTCCCGGCAAATGATTTTGCAGGAACGGGCAACGAAATTTTCTTCGCCACTTCAGCGCTCCAGTCAGCAATCTGCTTATCATCTGCTTCACGTCCTTTTTTGAACTGTGCAAAACTGATCTGGCTGTAATTTTTATACGGCAATTTCAGGTACGCATCGATGATCTGCATGCGAAGATTGTTGTACAGATTATTCTGGTCCGTATTCGTGAGCACCACAATGCCAAGATTGAGTTCCGGGATAAAACAAACTGTGGTCACAAAACCGCTCGTGCCTCCATTGTGCCAGAACGGCTGCACGCCGTTGTAATCCATCGTTTGCCACCCAAGACAATAACTGCCGAGATGTGAGCCTTTCGTTCGCGCAGGCAAAACAATTTGTGGTTTGCGCGTCTCCTGCAAAGCAGCAAACGGAATGACTTGTGCACCGTCGAAACGCCCGCTGTCGAGTTGACAAAGCAGCCAGTTCGCAAGATCTTTCACGCAGGAATTGATTGACCCTGCAGGCCCAAGATTGTCGATGTTGTCGTAAGGAACAATCACGTTTTTTTCCTGCCAGTACGAATGGCCGGTTGCTTTGTTTTTGTCGGTTATCAATTCGGCGTACGTTGTGCTGGAGCGATTCATTTTCAGCGGCACAAAAAACTGGTCGTGCACATACTGGTCCCAGGTTTTTCCGGTCACGACCGGAATAATTTCTCCGGCGGCCAGGAACGCAGCGTTGCAATATCCGTAAGCCGCACGAAAACCAAAAACCGGTTTTTGCACAGCAAGCTTTCCGACAATTTCGGTGCGTGTGAGGTTCGATCCCCAGTTCACAAAATCGCCTTGGAAAGTCTGCAGCCCGATGCGGTGACACAATAGATCGCGCACCGTGCAGTTGTTCGTTGGATATTGTTCGTACAAACGAAATCCGGGAATGAATTTCACAACCGAATCATCGAGTGAAAGTTTCTTCTCGACATGCAAAATGGCAAGTGAAGTTGCCGTAAATGCTTTCGAACACGATGCAATCTGGAAAAGTGTTTCATCGTTCACGGCATCGGTTTTCCCTTGTTCTTTCACGCCGTATCCCTGTGAGACAACAACTTTTCCGTCTTTCACGATAGCCACGGCAGCACCGGGAATTTCCCAGGCGGCCATTTCGCGTTGCATGTAAATGGCGAGGGAATCGGTGACGAATGCGGGTTGTTGCGCGGATACTGCAAAAACAAACAGCAGGGCGAGCAATGAAAAGTTCAGCTTTTTCATAAGTGACATAGTCAAGAATTATTCCAAAGTTAACCAGGGTGGTTTACTGATCATAGTTCAGTAACACCTCAGAATAACTCAGCGAAAAACACTCAGAGTTCTCTGTGGTTAATTTCAACCAATATACAGATCGATCAATTCCCTCACGCATCCCTCGCCACCCTTTTTCTGCATCACCACGTGCACCATGTTTTTTACTTCGTCA
>DATHKF010000765.1:0-5496 GCA_035489505.1 Bacteroidia bacterium
AAGGCAGAAGAGCTTATGCGTTCCGGTTATTTCAATTGGGTAGAGCCCAATGGATTTGTTCGCGCCTGCGTTATTCCGAATGACTCCATGTTCTTCCGTCAATACGGATTGCAGAATCTCGGCACTTTCAATCTCACGTTCTCAACACCTGATTCTGATTCCGATTTACCTGAAGCATGGAGCATTGAGCAAGGCGATACGAATGTAGTTGTCGCAGTTCTCGATGGAGGAATTGCATTGGCCCATCCGGAATTTGCCGGCAGGATCTGGCAGAATTACAATGAGAATCCCACCAATGGCACAGACGACGATCTGAACGGCTACGTCGATGATTACCAGGGTTGGAATTTCGCGTATGGTTCGAATAGTCCCGCAGATGATCTGGGACATGGAACTTCAGTAGCTGGTGTGATTGGTGCGAATGGCAACAACGCGATCGGTACGGCTGGTGTGGATTGGAACTGCAAGCTGATGATCTGCAAAGTTCTCGACGCAACTAATTTCGGTTCCTATGCAGATATAGCCGATGCTATTTATTACGCAACGAACAACGGCGCTGATGTCATTAATATGTCATTCGCAGGAGGAAGTTCCAGCGTGATCAGCATGGCTGTGCTCTATGCATGGAATAACAATGTCGTGATGTGCGCAGCCTCTGGCAACGGCAACACTTCGGTTCCTTCATTTCCAGCGGCGGATTCATTGGTACTTGCAGTCGGAGGAAGCAACGCATGGGATGTCCGCTACCAGTTCAGCAATTATGGTTCTCATCTCGATGTAGTAGCAGCCGGCGACTATGTTTACGTTCTGGATTATGCAAACTTCTCCAACTATGGCAATTATTCGGGTGGCACATCACTTGCTTCTCCTTTCGTAGCCGGAGTTGCAGCTTTGCTTAAAGCACAAGACACTGCACGAACCAATTCAGAAATTTACACCATCATTCGTGCAACCGCTGAAGACACCGTTGACGTTTTCACGGGTGAAGATATCCCGGGATGGGATCAGTATTTCGGCTATGGACGCGTGAATGCGTATTACGCGTTGTTGTACGATAGTTTAATTTTGTCAACGCCTGCTTCTTCGGTCACAGAGCGATTATCCATTTACCCGAATCCCTTCTCGGGTCACGCAACCATTTATTCAGATGTTGTTCTGAATGATGCGACAATGGAAATTTACAATTCATCGGGACAGCTGGTCCGGGAAACCCGGAATATTTCCGGACAGGAGATTCCGTTGTTTCGTGGAGATCTGTCGGGAGGTAGTTATTTCATTGTCGTGACTGAAAACGGGAAGGTGATTCAGAGAGATTGTTTTGTTATTACTGATTGACAGTAGAATGAAACACTATTTGTTGAATGTATGTGCTGGTTTAAGGCCCGCAGATTTTAGGGAAGACAAGCACGAACATCTGCACATCAACATTTAGTACCTTTGTACCGTGACGATTCCAACGCTTTCCCTCGATCTTATTCCGTTGCACGACTGGCTTCCGGCCAAATGGAAAAAAGTAATTATTGCCGGTCCATGCGGCGCAGAAAGTGAAGATCAGCTGATCGATACGGCCAGACAACTCGCTGCCGGTGGACATGTGAGTTTGTTGCGTGCCGGTGTATGGAAGCCACGCACGCGTCCCGGTGCATTTGAAGGACACGGTGAACAAGCATTGAAATGGCTGCAGGCGATGCGCAAAGAAACGGGCTTACCGTTTACCGTGGAAGTAGCCAATACCGAACACGTCGAACTCGCGTTGAAATACGGAACAGATGTGTTGTGGATCGGTGCGCGCACCACCGTGAATCCGTTTTCGGTGCAGGAAATTGCCGATGCCCTGAAGGGCCTTGACATTCCTGTGCTGGTTAAAAATCCGGTGAATGCCGATCTGCAATTGTGGATCGGGGCATTGGAACGTTTCAACCGCAACGGAATAAAAAAACTAGGTGCCATTCATCGCGGATTTCACACCGGCGTAAATACGCAATACCGCAATCAACCCAAATGGGAAATTCCGATTGCGTTGAAAAGTGCGTGCAAGGATCTTCCGGTGATTTGCGATCCGAGCCACATCTGCGGACGACGCGATATCCTTTTGCAGACTTCCCAGAAAGCACTTGATCTCAGCATGGACGGATTGATGATTGAAGTCCATCGCGATCCGGCAACGGCATTGAGCGATGCCGCACAGCAACTCACTCCTGCACTGTTCGAAGATATGCTCACGAAGTTGGTGGTGCGGGAATCAACTACCGATGACGCAGATTTCAGCCAGATGCTCATCACGCTGCGTCAGGTTATCGACGGCATCGACGAAGAAATTATCCAGGCACTGGCACGACGAATGGAAGTGGTGTACCGCATTGGCGAATACAAACGTGAACATCACGTAACGATTCTTCAACTCGACCGCTGGGTGGAAATTCTACAGACACGTACTTCTGCAGGGCAAACGCTGGGCATTGATAAAGACGTGCTGGTGGAGTTGTGCCAGTTGCTGCATAAGGCGTCGATACGGAAGCAGACGGAGGTGATGAACACGAGAGAAGAATAGACGAAAAGGCGCAAAGCACGTTAAGAAAGGCGCAGAGGAGCATCACTGCGAACGAAGCAGTCCCTTCTTTGCAGATGGGATTGCTTCGTTCCTCGCAATGACTTTACAACGATTCTACACCGCTCGTAACACGAATCGTGATAGAGTTCACTTGTCAGACCGAGCCCTTCGGCATCGCTCCGGACAAGCTCGCCGAGGTGACAAGCGCAAATCAGCACATTAGTTATTCATCCTTCACAATATTCTGCGACCACGCTCTTCCTTCCGCCGCAATGCGCATCACGTACATTCCTGCAGGAAGATCTTCCGGTAACGCAATTTTCACGCTGTTGGTTCCAGTCGTTCCCCGTACAACAACCGGAACAATTACTTCCTGTCCGAGTGCATTGAAAACGCTGACGTGAATTTCATCGGGCGCAGTGAGCCAGATCGAAAAGTTGATTTCATTCGTGAATGGGTTCGGGTAAGCGCCCACCGCATACGTTTGAGCAGGAGCGGAACCAACCGAAGTGAGGTTGCAGTTGTTCGGGTTTCCGAACATGTTCGCGTCCATCCAATCGAGGCGAAGAGCGATCCATGCTTTGAGGTTGGAAACTTCTTCAGCATACGTTTGCGCCGGCGGATCAACTTCAGGTGTTCCTGTTGGTGCGCCCATGTGTCCCCAGTATGCGTAGTGACGTTGCTGCGATTCATCGAGATACAGCGCCATCGAATCGATGTAATGAAACAGGTACGTGGTGTCGAGAATAGTTCCGCGCAATTCCTGCCAGCGGCAATTCACTTCATCGGCAAACGATGAATCCTGGAACATACGGATGTACCACCCGGTTCCATACACATCCGGGTTGCAATCGTTGATGTGATGCGACCATCCGGAACCATCAGTCGCCTGGAAGATGTTGCAGTCCCAGATATTTTTCCACGCCCAGTCGAAATCCCATACGGGGCCGGCTTTCATTTTACCAATGGTTCCATTGGAGTTGTCTTTTTCCTTGTAGAAATAGCAGCTCTTCTTGAAACCATCCACGTTGCGCGCGAGTTCATTCACGAAAAAATAATCCATGAACGATTTTGTGCTGGCATATTTCCGGAAACCGTTTACCGTGTCGGTAAAAGCAGGGCCATACAAAGCTGTTTCAAAATCGTAAATGAATGTTTGCAGATATGTTTTCTGCTGCGGAACAATCTCGTCCGGTTCGGGATAATCGTACACGAAGTAAATCGGGAATCCCGGATGATCGATCGGGCTGTAACTGCTCAGCCACGAATTGGTATTGTCGTGGTAATCGGTTTTAAAAATGTATCCGCCGGAAACATCGGGCCAGGTAATTTCTGTGGGATTGAGTTTGGCAATGTCCACGCGACCGGAATCGCGTTTGATCACTTCCGAAAACAAATACAATCCCTGGTATTCACCGTTGAGTATCACTTCAACCGGAACAGTGCGTGGTGCGTAATGTCCCATCGATTCGAAAAGATTATTCGCAAGCATATTGCGCACGAACGATTTATCGTTGTAACAAGCCAGCAAAGCCCAATCATTTTCAGAGGGCATGCCGAGAATGGGAACATCGATGGAAGTTCCGTTCACATCCCAGGTTTCAACGGCATACGGTTTTTGCGGAAGACCGGCTGAATAATTTCCGCGCACTTCAATACCGATCTTTCCGTTGTAATGGTTGAACGGATCGCTCATGTAATTGCGGTTGCCAACACCGTTGTAAATGATGCCCATGTCGGCCATGATCTTCGGATCATCCGGAATCGTTTGGTTGTTGGTGTTGATCACCACGATCGGCAGATTGGAATCATGGAACGAAAAATAATTCGCCGGATTATTTCCAAACGTCAGCGAGAACGAAAGCATTTGTCCTGCATCGGCCGGGTAAGTATCTACTACGCGGAGTTTCCACGTTCCGTTTCCGTTCTGGTTGTTGTTCACTCTTCCCATTTGTCCCATCGGACGGAATGTTCCGCTGAACGGAGCGTTTTGCGAAGCAATGGATTGTGCCGCATACGCATTGAAACAGGAGTTGGTGTAATTGTCGTCTGAACCGCCAAGCCCCGTTGATAGAGACGCGGTTGTTCCATCAGGAGCAATGATGTAAATATTCAGATCGGCATCCCAGGTGTGCGTGAGATTGATGCAGATGGTTTCCAACCCGAAGTTGAGCGTGTCGATCGTCGACGGACTGAGTCCGCTCACCACGAGATTGTATTCGTTGGTCGCGTTGTCGTTGATGGGAGAGTTGGGTGTGGCGGTGTAGGTCTGCGAGAAACACGACACGGCGGAGAGTACGGACAGGGAGAGGAATAGTTTTTTCATTTTATTTTTTATGTGTACAATCGCTTCGCGATTACTTTATTTTTTTACCACGGCGGCACAGCGGGCACGGCGAATCGCTGCGCGATTTTTGGTGTTTTATTTTTTTAGCACAGAGAGCACCGGGTGATTTTCACTGAGGTTCACAGAGTGCTTCTCAATACGTTGCTCAGTGAACCTCTGTGAAATACCTCTGTGTACCTCTGTGGTTAATTTTTTCATTCGATTTTTGAAATATTCTGTGACCACACTCTCCCGCCGCTCTCCACACGCATCACGTACATCCCCGCAGGAAGATCTTCCGGCAATTCAACTTTCACGTTGTTCGTTCCCGTTGTTCCCTGTACAGCAACCGGCACAATCACTTCCTGTCCCAACGCGTTGTACACGGTTACCGTAATCACATCCGGTTGCGCGAGGTACAACGAAAAGTTCACTTCATTCGTGAACGGGTTAGGGTACGCACCTGACGCTGATGCTGACACTGATACTACTTGTTCAGGTGCCGAAGTGAGATTGCACCCGTTCAGCGTGCCCGGCATATTCTGGTTCATCCACGCCCAGCGAAGTGTAATCCAGTTTTTCAATTCAGTGATTTCACCGGCGTACGTAGTAGGAATCG
>DATHKF010000766.1:0-3945 GCA_035489505.1 Bacteroidia bacterium
CGGGATCAACTTACCTGTGGAGCACGGGTGCGCAAACGCAAACCATCACGGTAAGCGCTTCAGGAATTTACTGGGTGGATGTAACGTCGGGTAGTTGTACGTTCCGCGATTCAATTGATCTGCAGGTGCTCGTTGTGCAGCAACCGAACCTCGGTCTTGACACTTCGGTTTGTCCGGGAACACAGGTTACGTACACCATGAATGACCCGAACGCTACGTTCGTGTGGTCGGACGGAAGTACCGGAAATTCATTCACCGCAGATACAGCCGGAACGTATTGGGTTGTGGCTTCTGTCGGCTCTTGTGTACTCACAGACACGGTGCAGCTTGCATTCCTCGCTTCGGTAGAACTCGGCAGCTCAGTTTCCCTGTGCGATCTTGCGCAAGGCCTGACGCTCGATGCCGGAAATCCGGGCTCGCAGTACATCTGGAATACCGGTGAAACCTCGCAGACCATTGAAGTAACCGAAGCCGGCGTTTATTACGTGGATGTACTCAATACATCGAACTGCGCCCTGACAGATACGATCGAAGTAAGTGGTGATATTGGTGGCGGGGTGATGTTTACACCAAATACATTCACGCCAAACAACAACGGACGCAACGATGTGTTCTACGCATACGGATCGTCGATCGTGAAATTCCACATGGAGATCTATGATCGCTGGGGCATGCTGCTCTTCACTTCGGATGACATCAACACCGGCTGGGATGGGAAGTACAAAGGCACCATCGTTCAACAGGATACGTACGTAGTGAAACTGGAGTATACTACAACGTGCGGCGGAGAGTCGAAGAAGAAAGAGATACGGCACGTGAACGTTATCCGGTAAATCAGTGCGCAGTTTGTCAGTACGCAGTGCGCAGTAGTGTGCGGTTAAACCGGTCAAATCCTGTTGATATTGGTGTGGGATTCCGAGAAATTTCTGTGAATTATTATTGACCGTGGACCAATGCGCAGTTTGTCAGTACGCAGTGCGCAGTAGTGTGCGGTTAAACCGGTCAAATCCTGGTTAAATATTGGCCTGGAATTCCGAGAAATTTCTGTGAATTATGTAAAAACAGTGCGCAGTAGCGTGCGACTAAACCGACCAAATTCTGGTTAAATATTGGCTTGCGATTCCGAAAATTTTCTGTGAATTATTATTGACCGTAGACTACTGCGCACTGCGTACTGATTTACTGCGCACTACTTCTTCTTCGTCAGTTCCTTGAAGACATCTTCGAGTTTCCGTTCCTCTCTCTGCAACTCAAGCACGGTCAGCCCGTTCTCCACGCAAAACTTGAATATCTCCGGCCGGATGTCAATGTCAGGGCGCGTAACAATTTGCCAGGCATTGTTCTGAACGCGGATGATTTCTTCCACACCTTTCACGGCGCGTAGTTTCGATTGGTTCACTTCTTTATCGAATTCCACAAGCACAACCATTTTGCTTTGATCGCCCTGCTGGAGGGTTTCGGTTTGCTCGTCGGTGACAATTCTTCCGTGGTCAATGATGATCACACGATCGCAGAGGATCTCAACTTCCTGCATGATGTGTGTCGAAAGCATCACTGTTTTTTCTTTCCCGATGCGTTTGATCAGGTCGCGGATCTCTGCGAGCTGGTTCGGATCAAGACCGGTGGTCGGTTCATCGAGAATCAAAACGGCCGGATCGTGAATGAGCGCCTGTGCAAGCCCAACACGCTGGCGGTATCCTTTGGAAAGTGCGCCAATCTGTTTGTGCTGCTCAAGTGAAAGCCCGGTGATTTCTACCATCTCTTTCACGCGCGAAGGAATGTTTTTCAGTTTATGCAGTCCGCCGATGAATTCGAGATATTCTTTCACGTACATGTCGAGGTACAACGGATTGTGCTCGGGAAGATATCCAACACTCCTGCGCACGTCTATCGATTGTTCCATCACGTCAAATCCGTTCACTGTTGCTTTTCCTGCAGTAGGAGGAATGAAGCAGGTGAGGATTTTCATCATGGTTGATTTTCCCGCACCGTTCGGTCCGAGAAAACCAACGATCTCGCCGGTTTTTACTTCAAAAGATATATTGTCCAGCGCACGTTGCTGTCCATATACTTTGCTGATATAATCTACGCTGATTGACACGAATAAATAACGCGTTAGTTTAGACGAAATTACTCAAAAGAACGCGAAGAATTGTTAAGATCAGTTTCGGGGAAATAGTTTCTGGTTCAGGAGTTTCGGGTTAACCAGAAACTCCTGAACCAGAAACCTTCTAACCCGAAACTCTTTTAACCAATACGAACCCCTAACACGCACACATCATCCACCTGCTCCAGGTTCCCCTTCCACGCACGAAACGCAGTCAGCAATTCATTCTTCTGATCGTTCACCGGCTTTGTGGCATTCGTGAGTAGAATTTCCTTCACGCGTTTGTATTTGAATTTCTTGCCTTGCGGTCCGCCGAACTGATCCGCAATTCCATCGCTGAAGAGGTATACAAAATCACCCGCGTTTAATTTCACTTCGTGATTTTTGAAAGGCACTTTGGATTCAAACCGCCCGATGGGCTGACGGTCGCCTTTGATTTCACCCGGAACACCTTTGTTCACGTAATACAAAGCGTTATTCGCCCCGGCATATTCGATGGTCTGCGAAGTTGCACTGTAGCTGCACAACGCAATATCCATTCCATCGCGGATATCGGCACCGCTTTTTGCAAATGCTTCTTCCACGAGGTCGTTGAGCTTGTCGAGCATCGCAGCAGGTTGCGTGAGGTTGAATTCGTTCAGCACACGGTTCAATGCATTCTGACAGATCACGCTCATCATTGCCCCGGGCACACCATGTCCCGTGCAATCGGCAACGGCAAAAAACACGCGGTCATTTTTCTTTTCCACCCAATAAAAATCGCCGCTCACGATGTCTTTCGGCAGGTACATCACAAACGATCCCGGGAGAATATATTCTACGGTGCGGTGAGACGGAAGTATGGCTTTCTGGATCCGCTCGGCATAAGCAATACTGTCTTTCACTTCTTTGTTCTTCACTTCCAGTTCGAGTTTCTGGAGATTGATCTGCTTTCCGGCATCACCGCGGAATTTCACGAACATGATGGCCACACAGATATTCAGCAGCAATGGAATCATGGCGTATTGGGGCGTATCCGGAATCACTTCATACGCGAACGTCGGATGAGTCTGGGCATAGGATGCAATAAATCCCATTAGCACGCCATTTGCAACGGTGAGGATCAGGCCCCATTTGATGTTGAACAGGAACAGTACGCACAATGTAAACAGTACGGTCCAGTAGGCGCCCAATGAATTCATTACGCCACGCTCGAGATAAATGCTGCCTCCGGCAACAATTACCTGCTGAAAAACGTACCACCACGCAGCTAATTTTACGTTCTGTGTGTACTTCAGGAGGAACGGGATAGAAAGAAGCGCAACTACAGCAAAACTCGTAACGTAAACATGATGCCGTAGTTGTTCCACAATCAACATGACGTAAAAAAGTCCGCCGAGCAGAATGAAACTGAGGGAGTAGTAATAGAGCAGTTCAATACGCGCGCGCTCAAAAACGTCATCTGTTTTTGCGAGGTAGTCGCCGATAAACCATTTGTGCAGGGCCTTCACTGTCTCAAATTTAGAAAGATTTGCTCAGGCTTAACCGAAGACCTTACCTTTGAACAGCAATGGCAAAGAAGGGAACAATCATCCGGTCTACGGGAAGCTGGTACACGGTTGTATTTGACGATGGAATGCGGGCTGAATGCCGGTTGAAAGGCAATTTCCGGATACGTGGTGCAAATCTCCGGAATACGAATCCGCTTGCAGTGGGCGATCACGTGGAGGTTGATAAGGACGTGAACGAAGACAGCGTGATTTCTTTTCTGCACGAGCGAAAGAATTACATCATCCGCAGAAGCACGAAGCTCTCGAAGCAAACGCACATCATTGCGGCCAATCTCGATCGCGCCTGGG
>DATHKF010000767.1:0-2970 GCA_035489505.1 Bacteroidia bacterium
ACGTACTATTCTCCCGACAAAACAAAAGCGCTTCCGGCATACGTGATCTACAACCTGAACGATTCGGTGTCGCGGTTGTATTTCAGTGTGAAATCTTCTGATCTGCTCTACGAACGAAGCAACGTAAACAACCAGCTCACCGCGCACATCCTGGTGGGTTATATTCTCCGCCCGATTGGTGAAACCAAAACGGTTACCGACAGCGGACATGTTGTGCTCAACGATGTCAACGACAACGGCGTTGCAAGACAACTCGCCGGTTTTGTTGATTTCGACGTCCCGCGCAACGGATCGTATTATATGGAAGTTACCCTGCGTGACCTGAACAAGATGACGATCAGTTACGAATTGCTCATCCTCGAACATAACGGAACCGATGCCCGAAACAATTTCACGCTCACGCAACCCGGTGGAGAAACTCCTTTGTTCAGGAATTACGTCGGTGAGAATGAACTTTTTTCGCTGCGCTACTATCAAAAAGAAACCACGAAATTTTACGTGCGCTATTTCAAAAACATCTCGGATGCAGCTCGTCCTCCGTATGCATTCCCCATGGCGGCCCCGGATTATCTTCCCGACAGTTCGTGGACCATTGATCTTGCTGATCCCGATACATTGCGATTCAAAGCAGAAGGTTCGTATTTCATTTCCACAACGGCAAACAGCGCAAGCGGTTATGCCATTTGCCGCTTCCCACCCAATTATCCAAAAATCACAACACCTACTTCACTGCTCGAACCTTTGCGGTACATCACCACGAAAAAAGAATACGTCACGCTGGAAACATCGGCAAACCGCAAAACAGCAATCGACAGTTTCTGGTTGTCGTTGGGAGGAAGCCAGGAGCGTGCACGCGAACTGATCAGTGCATTCTACGGAAGGGTAGAAATTGCCAACACACATTTTTCTTCCACGAAAGAAGGCTGGAAAAACGATCGCGGGATGGTATACATCATTTACGGTGAACCGCAGAATGTTTATCGCTCGTGGAAATCAGAAACATGGGTGTACGGGCAGGATCAGAGCGGAAATATGCTCACATTTGTGTTCAACAGAAATATGACCTCGTTCGCAGCCAATGAATTTGAACTCGAACGCAACCAGGTCTACCAGATCGGGTGGATAACCGCGGTGGATTATTGGAAACAAGGACAGGTATACCGAGCGAAATGAGACACAACACGCGTGAAGCTTCCGATGAGATGCAGATGATTTTTGGGATCAGGGCTGTAACCGAAGCTATTGATTCCGGAAAAGAAATTGACCGTCTTTTCGTGCAGGAAGGATTACAGAATGCAACGTTCAACGAACTCCGCAAAGTCTGCCGGGATCACGAAGTGCATTTTACGATGGTTCCGATTTACAAACTCAACAAGATCGCTCCCGGAAAAAATCACCAGGGCGTTGTGGCGTATCTCTCCGCAGTAACGTATCACAAAATTGAAACGCTCCTGCCTTCGATTTTTGAATCCGGAAAATTACCGTTCGTGCTTATCCTCGACCGGATCACCGACGTGCGCAACTTCGGTGCCATTGCACGTTCTGCAGAATGTTCCGGTGTCGACGCGATCATTATTCCGAGTCGCGGTGCTGCACAGGTGAATGGTGATGCAATAAAAACTTCCGCCGGTGCTTTGCATAAAATTCCGGTGTGCAAAGAAGATAACCTGAAAACAACCATTGAGTTTCTGAAGAACTCAGGACTGACCATTGCATCCTGCACCGAAAAAGGAAGTGTTCCGTACTACACGGCCCCACTTTCCGGACCGCTTGCAGTGATCATGGGTTCTGAAGAAGATGGCATTTCCGGTGAGTACCTGAAAAAATCTGACGTGCGCGTTCTCGTTCCCATGAAAGGAACCATCAGTTCTCTGAACGTATCCGTGGCTACCGGAATTATTCTGTTCGAAGTACTTCGTCAACGCGAATTATCCGCGAAATGAATTTCAGCGACAACACCAAACTCCACCTCTGGCTTTTAGGACTTGTTGTCGCGCTTACCCGCATTCCGTTTTTGTTTGATGGATACGGTCATGAAGAAGATTCATGGGGACTTGTTGTGAATGCATTTGAAATGCACACAAGCGGTCATTACGTCGCGTCGCGTTTTCCCGGCCATCCGTTCCAGGAATATATTTACCTGCTGATCTGGGACCAGCCCGCGTGGATTTTTAATTCGCTGAGCTGTTTGTTCAGCATCATCGGCGTGATCTTCTTTTACAAAGCGCTGCGGAAAACAGGATTCAACTTTGCCTTTGAAACTTCGCTGATGTTTGCATTCACACCGGCGTTCTTCATTGCGGGAACGTACACGATTGATTACGCCTGGTCGCTGGCATTTATCATGGGCTCGTTTTATTTTCTCACCGAAAGAAAATTGCTGGTTGCTGGAATTTTACTCGGCATGGCTGTTGGCTGCAGAATCACTTCCGGCGTTTTCCTGATTCCATGGGCCATGATGTTATGGAGCGGCATGGACCGCAATGAGTGGATCAAACAGGTGCTTCGCATAGGAATACCCGCGGGATTGATCGGCATCGCCTGGTACATTCCGGCATACCTGAATTACGGAACGTCGTTCTTCGATTACAGCGACCAGTTTCCGTATCCGCCAATGGCCAAAGTGATTTACAAAGCTACGATTGGTGTTTTCGGATTGCTGGGAATACTGGCCATGACAATCGCACTGATCAATTGGCTGCGCAGAAAAGACAAATCGGCACTGCAGGTTCCAACGTTGGTTTCTCCGCGAAGAATGACGTTAGTCATTGGTGTGATCATTCTTCTTCACATCATTTCGTATTTACGTCTTCCACAGAAATCGGGATACATGCTGGCGATGGTGCCGTTTGTGTTGCTGCTCATCACGATGTATTCTTCGCCGAAAACGATCCGCATCGTAACGGTTTTGTTCGTGTTATCGTCGTTCCTGTTCAGCATCAATATTTCGGATGGACTGCGCGGCTCAGA
>DATHKF010000768.1:0-4919 GCA_035489505.1 Bacteroidia bacterium
GCGCAAACTGCTCCTTATTTTATTCCTCGCCTGCCCGGGTCCTATTTTTGCCCAGGACCTGATTGTAAAAATGGACTCGACAAAAATTTCTGCGAAAGTCCTTACGGTCACCGAAGAAACTATTTCCTACAAACGTTGGGCAAATCCCGATGGCCCTACGTACGTGATCTCGCGCAATGATGTAGCGCGGATCGAATATTCGGATGGAACCGTCGAGAGGTTTGGAATCAGTACCAAAGAAAGGATGAAGGCGCTGGACAAAAACGTGATCAGCATAACCATGAGCGATATTGTTGTGGGATTGATCACCGTGAGTTATGAGCGAATGCTTGTACCGGAATTTTCCTTGCGCCTGACCGGTTCCACCGGTATTGCACACCTGTCGAAGGGCTCACCCGAACCCGTAGGAGGATACAGGTATTACAACAAGCACAAAATATTCAGTGTGGGTCTCGAAGCACTATATCTCGTGTACCGTGGAAAAAAGATGTCGTACCAGGTTGGAGTCCTTGCGGAAGTCGGTAGTGTCAATTACGGGAATGGGTGGTATGGTCCTACCCCGCCACAACAGCGCAGGGAATATTACGCTGCAGGAATCACAAATGGAATCTCGTTGCACGTTTCACAGCATTTTGATATCGCCTTAACCGGAGCAGTGGGTTGGTGCAGAGACGAAGTATATTACGATCCGGAATTGACGGGACGGTTAGGGTTTTCGGTGGGCTACCGATTCTAGTTCGGAGTTTCGTGTACCAGCATTTCACTGCATTTCTGTCTTCAACCTATAACTGCGAACTCATGCGTAACCTCATCCTTGCTTTCTTCCTCATCTTCTCCGGCAACATTTTTGCCCAAGACCTGATTGTAAAAATGGACTCGACAAAAATTTCTGCGAAAGTCCTTACGGTCACCAACGAAACCATCTCCTACAAACGCTGGGCAAATCCCGATGGCCCTACGTACGTGGTTTCGCGCAATGATGTAGCGCGCATCGAATATTCGGATGGGACAGTCGAGCATTTCGGAAAGACGACCAAAGAAATAATGCAGGACCTGAACAAAAACGTGATCAGCATGACCACGAGCGATATTGTTGCCGGGTTGATCACCATCAGTTATGAACGAATGCTTACGCCGGAATTTTCCCTGCGGTTGAATGGTTCAACGGGGGTGGGTTATCTTGCAAACTCTCCACCGGAATACGACCGCGGGTTCCGTTATTACAACCGCGGCAAAGTATTCAGTTCAAGTCTTGAAGCGTTATACCTGGTGTACCGGGGCAAAAAAATATCGTACCAGCTTGGAGCGCTTGTTGAAGTGGGCATGGTACAATACAACCAGTGGTGGTGGTCTCCGTACCCTGGTCCGCATCCGACGACACCAGCGAAGAGAGAATATTATGCGACCGGAATCACGAATGCAATTTCGTTGCACGTATCACAACACGTTGATCTTGCATTAACCTCAACCATCGGATGGTCACGGGACGCGTTGTACAGCGATCCTGAAGTGATGGGGCGGTTAGGATTTTCGATGGGCTACCGGTTCTAGTTCCGGGTTAAAAAGTTTCGGGTTTGTCAGTTCGAGTAGCAATCAGCAATTTTGTCCCTCCCGATACAATTTTCGTTTCTCAAATCACTCGAGATGACAAAATTGCTGATTGCGTATCGAGAACCAAACCCGAAACTTTTTAACTACCCAATACTAAACTCTTATCCCAATCACCAGCAAATCATCAATCTGCTCCACCGGTCCACGCCACTGATTGATGAAACGTTCCAACTCGTTCTTCTGCTCATGCATCGGTTTGTGATGAATACCCAGAAGCAATTCACGGAATTTTTTCGTGGTCAATTTTTTTCCTTTGTCGCCACCGAACTGGTCTGCGAATCCATCGGAGAAGAGATAGATCACATCGCCGTGCGCAAGGTTTACTGATTGTTCATCAAAAACCTGTTCGTCGGGCGTATGACCACCGATCGCGACTTTCGTCGGTTTCAGTTCTTCCATTTCTGAAGAACCGCTGCGCAAGATCCAGAGCGGACGATTGGCTCCTGCAAAAACAACCTGCTGCGGCGATACGCGGATCAATGCAATGTCCATTCCATCGCGCGTGCTATCCAGGTTATTCTGCCGGAGTGTTTCCTTGACGCCTTTATTCACCAGCGTGAGTATTTTACCCGGTGAACCTGAAATGGTGTTGGCCAGTTTTAATTCGCGCGAACAAATGAGGCTCATGAATGCGCCCGGAACCCCGTGACCGGTACAATCTGCAGCAGCTACAAATACATTTTCGTTGGCGCCTTTCTCGAGATAATAAAAATCGCCACCCACAATGTCTTTGGGTGTGTACAGCACAAAAGAATCGGGCAGGTATTTCTCCACCACTTCTTTCTCGGGAAGAATAGCATTCTGAATGCCCTGCGCGTAATTGATGCTGTCCGTAATTTCTTTGTTCTTGTGTTCGATGATGCGGTATGCATTTTCAATCTTCTGGTTCTTATCATCGAGTTCGAGATTCGCTTTTTGTTTTTCGCGATATCCTTTAAAGATGAAAATCGCAAGGAGAATCACAAGCACAAGTATTCCGGATACAAACCAGAAGTACACTTGCTGTCTCCTCGCCTCTTCCGCACGGATTGTTTCCTTCGCAGCTTCTTCTGCTTTGGCTACAGCTGTTTTCTTATCGTAATCGTAACTCAACTGAGCTGTAACGGCCTTGCGTGTTGTTTCTTCGTTCAGCAACGAATCTTTCAATTCGGAATATTGCTTGTAATACTTAAACGCGTCAGGGAAATTACCTTTTGCTTCGTAAACCAGCGCAAGTCCTTCACACGCATTCTGCACTTCCGGAAGATTGCCGCGCTTCGTTCCCAGGTCATACGCTTCCTGGAAAAGTGCAAGCGCTTCATCGTAACGCTTCATCTTAAACAATGTATTTGCTTTCAGGTTGCACGCTGAAGTAATTCCTTCGGGATCGCCCATTCTCCGGAACATGGCCAGGGCAGTATCAAATTCCACCAGCGCTTCTTCCATCAGGCCTTTGACATCATAAACAGATCCGATGTTCACCCGTGAACTCGCGATTCCCCGTTTGTCATCAATCACGATTTTCGCAGCCAGGCCATCCTGGAAATGTTTCAGCGCTTTATCGTATTGCTTCCGCTTGAACCAGATGATGCCGATGTTGTTGCTGGAAAATGCAATGGCCCGTTTGTCATCAATTTCTTCTGCAATTTTCAGGGCACGTTCGAAATACACCAGCGAGGTATCCGGTTGATCGAGTCCGCTATACACGATACCGATATTACCCAAAGCCGAAACAACGCCCGACTTGTCGCCGATCTTTTCTTTAATCGTAAGACTCGCCAGAAAATACTCCAGTGCCAGCGAATAATTTCCCTGGTCGTTGTACACCAAACCGAGGTTGTTGTACGACATGGCCATGTTCGAAGAGTCGTTCATAGCCGACCGTATTTCCAGTGAGCGGTTGTGATACGCTACAGCGGAATCGTATTCGCCGAGCCGGTAATACACCACACCCAGGTCGTTGCACATGGCAGAAATGCCCAATGAATCATTCAGTTTTTCCGCGAGTGCTTTTCCCTGCATGCCACGTTCAACGGACTCTTTGTATTTACCGGTGTTCTTGAGTTCCCAGCACAGGCGTTCGTAGGCAGAAACTTTCAGCGTGTCATCCGGTCGCGTAGCAACGACTTTCTCCAGCGAATCAATCATCTGTGCTTTGGACTTCGCCTGCGCGAATCCGGTGAACGGCAGCAGAAGAAACATGAATAGGGCAATGGGAACTTTGCGGTTCATAACGGGAAGAGTGAAGATACGTGATATAGACGCAAAGGCGCAATGGGCGCAAAGAAAAAACGCAAAGGTTAGCTTCGCGATTGTGTTGATTTCTACCACAGAGATCCACAGAGGTATTTCACAGAGATTCACCGAGCAACACATTGATCAGCACTCAGTGAAACTCTGTGAAAATCACTCAATGCTCTCTGTGGTTATTTTTTTTATGAGCAAAGCGAATCGCTGTGCCACTGTGTCGCCGTGGTTAATTAATTGCGCAGGGTAGCGAAGCTACCTACCACGTCTCAAAATCGAAAAAGAAAAACAAACAGGCCGCCTGTTTTTTATCCACGCCTTTGGCGCTGCCAATGTAACGTCCGGAAGCATCGCGCACGTCGCCATCGTCTTCGATCACACCGAGGTATGAGCCTGAAGAATTGCGTACGTCGCCATCGTCTTCCACTACACCCATGTACGATCCGGAAGCATTGCGGATATCTCCGTCGTCTTCAATTACACCCACGTACGAACCGGAAGCGTTACGGATATCGCCGTCATCTTCAAAAACGCCGCGGTAACTTCCACTGGCATTGCGGATATCGCCATCTGCTTCAACAGTTCCCCAATAGGAGCCGCTGGCAGTACGAAGGTCTTGTGCGGTTACTGTGCAGGTTGCGAGCACGAGGAAGGCGATTGTGCAGGTCAGACGGAAGAGTGTGTTCATGAGAAGTATTGTTTATATGAAGATATAAAAAAACAGTACGCAGTGCGCAGTAGGACAGTGCGCAGTATACCCGTGCTCGATATAATCACATTTCCGGGGTTTTGAAACCGGTCCCGCTGCGTACTGCGCACTGTGTACTGCGCACTTTTTTCATACCTTAGGTCCCTATGCACTTCAACCGCGAAGACACCATCTCCGCCCTGGCCACCGCTCATGGAACTGCCGCAATCGCTGTGGTTCGTCTTTCAGGAACAAAAGCAATTGCAATTGCCGAGTCTGTTTTCATGAACCGGAAAATGGAACCGAAGAAAATTTCGGACCAGCCGGGAAACACCGTGCACTACGGCATGATCGGCGACGGTTCTTATGTACTCGACGAAGTTCTCCTGACGAT
>DATHKF010000769.1:0-5018 GCA_035489505.1 Bacteroidia bacterium
ATAAAATCCGGATGTATCTGCGGTGATCTCCTGGCTTGTTTCGCCTGTTGACCACAACCACGAGTTACCGTTGCTTGCTGTAAGTGTAACTGATCCGCCTTCGCAGAAAGTGGTTGGTCCGCCCGGTGTAATGGTTGCAACCGGCGATGGATTCACAGTAACTGTTGCAGAAGCTGTTGCGGTGCACGCGCCGTTGTTGACCGTCACCGAATAAGTTCCGGAAGAATCCACGGTGATGCTTTGTGTGGTATCACCCGTAGACCATAGCCACGATGTGCCGCTGCTCGCGATGAGCATTACTGAATCGCCTTCACAGAAGGTTGTGGGACCATTTGGTGTAATGCTGGCTGTAATTGTGGTAGACTCTGTAACGGTGATCAACGCCGATGAAGCAGAGCATCCGTTGGTGTCTGATACGATGACGAAATACGTTCCTGAAGAATCAACCGTGATGCTTTGCGTGGTATCACCGGTCGACCAGATCCATCCGGTGCCGGGTGAAGCTGTTAACGTCACCGAATCACCATCGCAGAATGTAGTTGGGCCATCGGCGGAAATCGTGGAGATCGTTGGTGGATTGACGATCAGCGTGGTGATGATGATACTGTCGCAACCGTATATCGTTGTGAAAAAGTCCGTGTACAATCCCGGCGCTGTTTGATACGCGCCTTCCAGGAAAACACTGTCGCCGTTGCAGATGGTTGCCGTATTGTTTTCAATATAGAACGCGTACACGTGAATAAAGACAAACGCAGTATCACACAATTCCGGTGTTCCATCGTCGCAGACCACATATACTAATGTATCGGTCCCGACGAAACCAACGTTCGGTGTATAGTCGATGGCATTGCCATTAATAGTAAAGGACCCGTTAACGGATCCTGCGTAGATACTTAGAGTAAGTGAATCGCCATCCGGATTTGTATCGTTGCTCTGGACGTAGATGGTAACCGTACTGCCGCACATATATACGGTATCGTTAACGGCAACTGTTGGGAGGTTTTGCGAGAAAAGTGCGGTAGGGGCTAAAAGCAACATCGTGACTAACGCGCGCAGTAATATTGTTTTCATGATACTCTTGTATTAGTTTTCATACCACGAGGTATTCAACAAGAGTGCCGCGTTGAAATTGTTGTCGTCCTGATTTTTCAAGGTGCAAGGCGTCCGGTTTTTTGGTTGAACGGTCTGCCCGTTTGTAAAAACCAACGATTATTTATTGCGCGGAAAAATTATGTAACGTTTAACGCGATTGTTTGTTCCTGAGCAAGATGTTACCCAATTTGTGGATGAAGCAGATCGTTGCGTTTTATCCTCACGGGATTGATCGGTTATTTTACCGCAGAGGCGCGGAGACGCAGAGGGCGTCACTTGTGAGCCTACTGTGATCGCGGAGAAGACCAAGATCTTGTATGTAAATATTCCATAACAGTACTGCTCTGCGATCATTGCTACCTTTTAGTATTGGGCTCCGCGTCTCTGCGCCTCCGCGGTGAAATACAAGTGCCGCAAATCACATGGCCGTTCCCCAAAAAAAGAAAGTCTCCCGGGGAGGAGACTTTCTTTTAAAAAACGCACACTGGTTAACCGGGTGAGCTTCTCATGGGTAAATATTTATTTAGGGACCTGTAATTTTTTTCTTTTGATGGCTTCTGAAGCGCCGGTGGTTGCCGCATCACCCAGGAGGAAGGTGAAGATCTGGTACTCAGCCAGTGCGTACAATGAATCTGCTGAATTTCCTTTGTAGAACTGCGGTGTGCCGAATGCATGACAAGTCACGCAGTTGGTCCCGTTCTGCACGTACGTTTCCATGGTTGTATTGGCCATTTGTCCGACATTCAGGTAAACGGTTGGAGACGAAGGAAACATAGGATATTGCGAGCCTGATCCGGTTTCCTGGTTCACCACACCAACCATCTGGTAAAATTCCCAAACGGTGCCTGCAAGATAACCCTGGTACACGTCGTTGAGTGAATCAATATAAGCGGGTATTGTGCCGTAACGCGAAACACGCACCGGTGTAGGATTTGCCGGAAGGGAATCGGTAATTGTTGCGGGCTTCGTACTGCCGCATGTGCTTCCATAGCAATATCCGTTCGTGTAACTGGTGTCGCCACCCGGATTGAATGATGGAGTAAATCCGGCAGTGTCTGAAACAGTTACGTTGTCGACCTGCTCGAAGCTGGCCCAATACCAGGTGTTGTGCGTGAACGCAGTTAAACGAAGGATGTGCAAACCAACAAGTCCTACTACTGCAGTAACGTAACCACCACCCGGTTGCGCAATCACCGATGTGCGGTGATAATAACGCGCCACCTGGTCCGCTGGCATAGTCGCCGGGAGAACCCGCCACGACGTTTTTACTTCGGTAGCACCATATTGTGCGAACGCAGGTAAACCGGCCATCGACGGAGCCATTTGATAATACAGTGAATCACCTTGTTGTTGTACGAGTGTATCGCCTTTTGGTGGATTGACAAATGAACTGTCGTGCACTTCGCGCATCTGCACATTGCCGTTGTAGTAGTCGTGATCAACAATATAGGTGTACTCCGATTCGTTGATGGCGATTTCAAACATGACGTAATCGCTGTCCTGGTCGATCAGCGGCACGTTAACGGCAGCTTCATTAAATTCTCCGCCCTGCGCATCCTGTGGAATGGAGTCGAAATCTTTAGTAACGCGGAACATGCTTTTGTGCGCAAAACTGCGGCGCGGTTGTCCGTTAATGGCTGAAGCATTCCATGGACCGGGATTAATCGCCGCGTCGGAATAAAACGTTTCTTCCTTCAGTCGGAATGTTTCCCACACTACCGGTGAGCCGGTTCCGATTTTCATGCTCGTATCGGGTTTACCGCGATAGCTTGTATCTGCCGGCCAGTTTAGAGCGATGAAAGATTCCCAGCCGAACACAGCGAAATCGACCTGGCTGTTGCTGGATACTTCAACGGGCATGTTCCAGGAAACCGGAATTGTGTTGACCGGTGGCGTATCTGTTTCCGTTTTTCCTCCGCAATTCCAGAGGACCACCATAATAGGAATGCCGATGATGCTGTAGCGTACAAGCGTTGGGATGTGTTTACTTTTCATGTACAGTGTTACTGTTTTCTGAATAGGGCACTGGAAAAGTAGAACACGGATTTGCTAAAAGCAAAAAAGTGATGAAGAACGGGTGTTTATACCTGCTGTGTTCGCGTGAAAACACCGTGTGTATCGATCTCTTACGCGCGCCGGATATTTCCTGTATATACATGAGAACGTGAACGCAGGAAGCCCCACGCTCACGTCTTTTGATTGCTGATCCGGAATCATAACCCCAATCGTGCCGGGCAATCACACAAAAAATATTGATTAGTTGCGCCTGCGGCGCCCTGCCACAGATGCGCAGATTACGCAGATTTTAGGATTGTTTTAAATCACTAAAAATTATTTTTTTAATCTGCGTAATCTGCGAATCTGTGGCGAAAAAAATACTTCTTTTAACAACTCATTTTCGGGTGCATCAGTGCTGACCGCTGAAATATTTATTTTATGATTCTCACGCTAACTGTTCCCGTGACCGAAGAAAGTTCAACGAAATAAATTCCCGGCGCTAATTCCGGTGAAAGATTCAACGGTTGTTGATGGGCACCGGCTTGCTGCGTTTTATGGTCAATCAAAACAGAAACAAGTTTTCCTTGTGCATCATACACTTTGATCGAAATTTCTTCCGGCGCAGCCAGCGTGTATTGCAGTGTCGTATTTTCTGAAACAGGATTCGGATAAATGAACACACTGTGGTTCCATGTTGCGAAATCAACAACACCCATTTCCATATCTCCGAGATAACGCGCCACAACCACGTCTACGTCTGAGACTGCAGGAACTAACGTAGCGCCAACAACCACGATCTTCTGGTCCGGTTGTAAAGTTGCGGTCATCAGGTAATCCTGGTCGCCGCCTACATCTGCAATGATGATTCCTGTTCCGTTAAAAGTAGAATCCGGAATTCCCGCCGGTGTGAGCCGGAGCACGGCGAGATCAGTGAACCCCGGTGTTGATGTTTGTCCCACAGCAACGATTTTTCCATTGGGCTGAATGGTCACTCCACGCAGGTAGTCGTATGTGTTGCTGATTGGCCCCGTTGCTTTTCCGTTTGTGCCGAATGTGTTGTCGATGGTTCCGTTGGTGTTGTAACGCACAACGCCGTAATCGGTATCCGTGGTCGTTGCATTCCACATGTAACCGACGAGAACAATTTTTCCGTCGGGTTGAATGGCCATGTCGAGACAAATATCTTCTGAAGGGCCAACGGGTGTAACGGTTTTTCCGCCGGTTCCGAAATTCGTGTCAAAGCTTCCGTCATCGTTGAAACGCGCTACAGAAAAATCGTAGCTGTTGCCGGCAGCGCTGTAACCCGCGGTGACAATTTTTCCGTCGGACTGCACCGCGATGGAGAATGCCACATCATACGAACCACCGATATCAGCGTTGAGGATTCCATCTCCATCAAAGCTTTGATCGAGGCTTCCATCGGTGTTGTAGCGCACAATGCAGATATCGCCACCCACACCGATTTCCGCAGATCCGACCACCAGTATTTTTCCATCGGGTTGTAATGCAGCACCAAAACCGTAGTCATTGTATCCGCTGATGTTGGTTGTGGTTTTTCCCTGGACAGCAAAGGAAGTATCCAGGTCTCCGTTGGTCAGAAATCGTGCAATGGCCACGTCTGCATTTCCTGATCCGAGGAAAGCAAAACCGGCAAGAACAATTTTTCCATCCGGCTGCAACAATACTTCGTGTGAGTGAGAAGTTGAACTGTTGAAACCAACCGTTGCAATACCACCGGTTCCGAATGCCGTATCGATACTTCCGTTGCTGTTGTAGCGGATCACGGAAAAATCTTCGCTTCCGGCAACATTGGCGTATCCACCAACGAGTATTTTTCCATCCGGTTGTATGGCCACGCTCGACGCTTCATTGAAAAAGCCATAATCGGTAACCACCATTCCGGTGTTGCCAAACGTAAGGTCGGGCGT
>DATHKF010000770.1:0-3678 GCA_035489505.1 Bacteroidia bacterium
TTGTGTGTTTGAAGATGCAGACGGGTGTCTTTGGTTGGGGCTCTCGGCTGGTGGAGGCGCGCGATGTTATGCTCCCGGTACGGATGTGGCTGAAATGCGATACGAAGATTTTTATCCGGGAGAAACGGTAACGTGTATTACCCAGGATTCCGAAGGATCGATGTGGATCGGAACACACGACAATGGATTACTCTACGTGCTATCGAAAAACATACGGTCCTGGGAATTGTTTTCGAAACGCGAAGATGAAGTGATTGTACTGACCCCGGGAAAGAACGGCGAAGTGTATTCGCTGTGGCGCGATCATGGTGCGGTATTTATTATCAATAACCGGTTGAGCGAATGCGGAGAGCCTCGTCCTCCCGGAACCATTTTCCGTTCCATGGCATTGCACCCGGAGCGCGATGAACTCGTTGTTGCTGCAACCACGGGCACTTACCTGCTCAATACTCAAACATGCAGTTATTCAGATTTCTTTTCGCACTCATCCAACAGCGTGTTGAGTGTACCCCGTGGAATATACGTTGGTCTTTCCTGGAACCTGCAATTGTTCAGTACCGATGGATCGGAGCGCATCATTGGAGACCGGTTTGTGCGTCATCGTCCGGATGTATTGTTCGCTGATAGCAAGGACCAGGTGTGGATGGGAGGAATTGATGGTGTGTACCTCGTGTCAGACAGTTCGCTTGTTCCCTATGCACATGTTCATGCCCTGTTCGGTAAACGAACTGTGGCCATGGCCGAATTGTCGGATTCTACACTGGTGGTGGCCACGCAAAGCAATGGTATTGCATTTTTGCGCAATGGAAAAGTGCGGACACTGACACAGGCCGATGATTTTCCCTGTGATCATATTGTTGCTGTTGCATCGGGGCCTGGTAACTCTTTGTGGGTGTCTGCAAAAGACGGATTGTTTCATGTTGTTGTTAATGAAAACGAATTCACTGTAAAAGATTATCCCGGGCTGAAAATGATATTGGGAAACGGGGGCCCGTGTTTCTTTTCCTTGAATACGCAGACCTTGTGGATTGCCAGCAAGAACCAGGTCATCGCCATGGGCCCGGCAGGCATTGTACCTTCGCGCAAAGGCCCTCCGGTATACATCCGAAGGGTGACATCCGGTGATAGTATTTTGCCTGTTGCAGAAATTGCCCACATGAACCACGGGCAAAATTCACTTCGCATCCTGTTTACGGGCCTTGCATATCGCCTGCATGGAAACATTGCATACCGGTACCGCCTCTCAGAGAAACAGCCGTGGAAATACACTTCACAAAACACAGTGGAGTTTGCATCACTGGAGCCCGGCGAATATTTTTTTGAAGTCCAGGCGCAGAATGAAAACGAAGTGTGGAGTGAACGCCCTGCCACTTTTTCATTCCTGATCCATCCGCCATACTGGCAAACGTGGTGGTTTCGCACGCTGGTGCTGCTCTTTGTTGCGTCTGCCGCGTATGGCGCTTTGCTGGTTCGTTTCAGGATTCGCCGCCGCCGCGACCTGCTGAGAGAACAGGCGTTAGTTTTTCGCCAGCAGGCCCTGGCTTCGCAGATGAATCCGCATTTCGTTTTCAATGCGCTGAACACCATTCAGTCGCTTGTGCTCCGTGACGAGAAAACCAAAGCGCTCGATATGTTTTCTTCGTTTGCATCGCTGTTGCGCAAAAGCCTGGAACACGCGGGTGAACGGTATATCCCGCTGGCTGAAGAAATCAAAACGCTGCATTTGTATTTTGACCTGGAGGTGATGCGCTTCGAAGAACGTTTACAGTACACCATTCATGTAGACGAAACGATCAGCACAGAATCATTTGCTGTACCCGCCATGCTGGTGCAACCGTTGGTAGAGAATGCTATTCTGCACGGGATCCGCAATCGTCCCGGAGGAGGACACGTTGCGGTCAGGTTCCGGATGCTGAATAACAACCTGGTTTGTGAAGTGGAAGACGATGGCGTCGGTCGTAAAGCAGCATCGGTGTTTCACAAGGGCGAACGCAAACATGCGGGAATGAAAATAACCGAAGACCGTCTCCGTGTGCTGAGTCAAATGACGAAGTCTGCGTATTCATTTGAAATTACCGACAAGTACGAACCACTCACAGCAACCGCGAGTGGTACACTGGTGCGGTTTATTATTCCGCATGTGTATCAAAACAAAAACAGCTATGGAAAAACTACGGGCACTTCTCGTTGATGATGAACGCAACGCGCTCGAAGGATTGACGCAGCTTTTAAAGCTGTATTGTCCGAACGTCGAGATCGCTGCAACGGCTTCTTCCATAAACGAGGCGTTGGACAAGATAGCTTCGGTTGCGCCCGATATTATTTTCCTTGATGTTTATCTGCCCGAAGGAAATGGTTTTGACCTGGTGGACGCAGTGAAGGACAACGGTTGTTCGCTGGTATTTGTTACCGGCCACGCTGATCATGCCGCGATGGCTTTTCGGGTTGATGCGGTTGATTATTTGCTCAAGCCGGTTTCGTATAAGGAACTGCGTGTTGCCGTATCGCGGGCCGTATCGCGCAGGGAGAAAGAAAGAGCGGCGGGTACAAAGGAAAACCACAGGATCCGGATCAGTGCGACCAGCGGAATGCGGTTTATTTTCAGCCAGGATGTGGTGAGTGTTGAAGCAGACGGAAGATATTCTGTTCTGCACATGAAGGACGGAGAAAAACACCTGGTCTCCCGTAACATCGGGGAGTTTGAAGACGAACTTGAACCGCACGGTTTTTTCCGTGTGCATAAATCATGGCTGATCAATTGCGGACACGTGGTGCGTCTTGACCACGTCGATGGCGGTACACTGGAATTAGCGAACGGAAAAAAGGTGTTGCTCTCGCGCCGGAAAAAAACAGAGTTCCTGAAAAGAATGGAAGAGTAATTCCGTTCATTCACACAAAACAACCGTTCATTACACCACACGGTGCGTTGGTTACACCATGGAGTGAACGGCCATCGCGCATGGGTTAGGTTTGTGTAAGAGGGATGCACGAAGCATCTTTTGCACCAAAATTATAGCCCATGAAAAAATTACTTCTTTTACCATCATTGTTCGCAGCGGGCATGGTGTACGCGCAAACCACGTATAATACGTTGTGGCAGGATGTCAATCCATTTTCCTCGTCCGAGAAAATAGGTGGTCAACAAGTGATCACGGACGCAGCCACAGGTAATGTATTTACGGTCGGTAACTTTGAGGGCCAGATTATTTTTTCTGTATCATGCACATTGACCGTAAGCGGGATCGGGAATACCCGCGACATTTACGTTGCAAAGTACGATGATGACGGTGTTTTTATCCACGCGGTGAAACTCGGCTCAGCGGGGCCTGATGACGGATACACCATTTGTTATCGCGATAACTATGCGTTCGTAGGAGCACTTGTGAACGGGTACGGAACGATTTACAAACTGGAGGACGACCTGGACCTGTCTCTTACACGCGACTTAGGTTATGATGTTCGCCCACGTTCGCTTTATGCGTATGGCTCCACCGGTAAAATGATGGTTGGTGGTTCATTTATCGGAACATGCTCGCTGACCAAAACCAGCGGTACGATTGACCTCGAAGCGAGCAACTATTATTCGGAGGAATGTACGTCCGGTTGTTTTGAAAGCTTCACCGGAATTATTGATATGAACGCATATTTTTCATACGCCGACAATCCGCACACGACTAC
>DATHKF010000771.1:0-2011 GCA_035489505.1 Bacteroidia bacterium
ATCCACCGTGTCGCTGCGTTGCCGGTATGAAGATATTGGTTGTAAATTCCGATAAGAAATCAACGGGTAACAACCAGTTTATTCCGTATTCGTGATCCTTCTGCGATGAGTTCGTAGCAGTACACTCCTTCTGCAATTCCACTCAGATCGATTGCCTGGATACCCGCTGCGTAAATGGTTTGCGTAAATACAATTTCTCCGAGAGCATTGATCAGCACGAATTCAGATTCGGTCTCTATTCCGTCGAGGTACAAAACATCTGCTACAGGATTCGGATACACCGTAGCAGGCTCAGCGAAATTCACGGTTGCAATTCCGGTCGGGCAGTCCGAATAGAACGTCATGCTCCACGAATCATTCGCGGCAACGTTTGCACCCATAATGCAATCGTATGTGCCGGATGAAACCGGGAAAGGCATGAGGAAAGGTCCATTCGCAAAAGAGCCATTGAGCGGCGGAATATTTTCCTGGTTGTTCAATCCGAATTGAGCAAATCCAGATACACTAAGGTTCGCAGTGTCGGTCATTGTCCAGCTGACAGAAGTAACCTGGCAACCCGCAGGAATGGTTACCTGGAACCGGTCCTGTCCATCGCCCGGTGTGTTCAATGTTCCGGAAATAGTGATCGATGGTCCGTATGTAATAAAAGCCGGACCTGTTCCTGTTGAAGGAAAGTCGGAGCCTTCAACAAAGCTCTGAGCGGATAACGATGGTGCGCATGCAGAAGCTGCAAGAACGAGTGCAAGTAGATGTTTTTTCATCAGTGTAGTTTTGTGAACACATAAAAGATACGAAAAAGCGGAGGAAGTCTCCGCTTTATTTTCTATCAGGTAGTAACTCAGTTTGGCTGCCAAGAGTTGATTAAAACCGCTTAAGCGGTTGGAGAAGCAATCGCGATCCATTGCCGGGGGCTTAAGCTCCCGGCAATGGATACAGCGGGTTTGTCGAACGGTTTTAACCGTTTCCGTTTGAACTACTTATCATCCATCCATCCTCACAATCCGCGGTGTAAATTTTCCAACCACTTCCACGAGATCCACCTGCGCATCCATCACCTGGTGAATGTCTTTGTACGCATGCGGCGATTCGTCGAGACCACCACCGATGAGCGTTACGTTGTTCGCTTTGAGAATTTCTTTCATCGCAGCATTCGTCACCGTTTTCATCGCCGCTGTGCGCGACATTTTTCGTCCTGCTCCGTGAGAAGCCGAGTTGATCGAGATCGTTTCGCCTTTTCCGCGCACGATGAATCCCGGCGCAGTCATGGAACCCGGAATAATTCCGAGCACACCTTTTCCCGCGGGAGTTGCACCTTTGCGGTGAACGATCACTTCTTTTCCGTTCAGCATTTCTTTCCACGCAAAGTTGTGGTGGTTCTCCACCATCGCAAGCGGTTCGCTGGAAAGTGCTGTCGCCACTTTGCGGTGAATCGTGTGGTGACAGGCCGAAGCATAATCACCGGCGAGATTCATCGCGAGCCAGTATTCCTGCCCTTCCTGCGTACGCAGGTCAAGCCACGCGAGGTGTTTCGCTTCCTGCGGCAAACGGCATTTCTCCATCGCGAGTTTCGTGTAATGATTCGCGATCGTTGCGCCCAGTCCGCGTGAACCGGAATGCGAAAGCAGGGAAAGATATTTTCCAACCGGAAGTTTGAATTCGTTGTTGATGTCTGTGATTTCTACAACACCAAATTCAACAAAGTGATTTCCCGATCCGGATGTTCCCATCTGCTTTACGGCTTTCATCTGAAGACCTTTCAGGAGCGGAATTTCATCGAACAGTTTTCGGTCGGTGACTTCATGCTCTTTGTTGTCTTTGAATTCGCGCCCGGAACCAAAGAGTGTATTGTCGGTAAGTATTTTATACAAACCGCGTCCGTCTTTGTCAATGGTTTCGTGCGGAAGCGAAAAAATGCTCAGGCACATGCGGCAACCGATGTCAACACCGACTCCGTATGGAATGATTGCATTTTCCGTTGCGAGTACACCGCCAATTGGTAAACCATATCCCT
>DATHKF010000772.1:0-3402 GCA_035489505.1 Bacteroidia bacterium
ATGTTAAATTCACTTGCGATTGCGTTGCAACCAGTGGAGGAGGGGCAAGGAGTTTGGCGAAGAAGACATCTCCCGCGCCTGCTGAACTGACGCTACTTGCTCCTGCCGTTAAGATATTAGCAAACTGACCGGTAACATACACATTGCCCGAACCGTTGGTCGTATAAGCAATGCCCCGCCCGATATCGTCGATTGGATCATTACTCTGTGCAGCGATCGCCCATACGTAAGCGCCCGAAGACGGCACAATAGCCGTAACAAATACATCCGCAGCGCCGGCAGAATTAAGCGAAGTAGAACCGAATACAGTTGGGCTCGAGGTGTACATACCCGTAAAGGCAACCACGCCGCTACCCGCACTGCTCACGGCACAACCCCGTTCATTCGAAGCACCACCGGCGCGGTTGGCCCATGGGAATGTATTGGTAGTAGGATTGTAGCAAGCCATAAAAATATCTTCCAAACCTCCGTTGGTCAGCGTGGTGGTGCCGAAAGTAATGCTGGCCGAAGCAAAATATCCGGTCATCATAACGTTCGTGGTCGAAGGATCGTAGCACATACCCAGACAATCTTCGCCGCCGCCGCCCGAATGCTGCAGCGCACTGAGTATCGCTCCTGTATTGGCGTTCATCTCGAGCAGCACGATATCATTTCCACCTGAGTTCGTAAAGTTGAACGGGCCTGAAGCCGGTGTCGTCGTATAGTAAGTCGAGTTCCCAGCGAAGGAACTCGCAGCAACGATCTCATTCAATCCCGGAACATAGCACAGCGAGCTCCCGGCCACGTTATCGCCTCCTGCTGAGCCGCCGACCGCTCCCCAAACGAAAGCTCCATTTGCGGGGTTGATTTTGGCTACAAAGAAGTCGAAAGAGGTGCCCGAATTATAGCTGGCAGAACCAAAGTTGATGGTGCCGTTAAAGTTTCCGCAGATGTACGGGTTACCGCTTCCGTCAATCGCTACGGAATGACCGATATCACCACCAGTTGTTGTATTTGAAAAATTGACTGCCCAGGTCCATGCGCCTGTTCCTGCATCCAGCTTGGCAATCCAACCATCACTGGCAACGCCGTTGCTGAACAGTGTAAAAGGACCGAAGGTGGCGCCACCGGGAGTTGACCCGATCCCACCGGTGACGTATACCGAAGCTCCATCCGTTGCAATGCCGTTGGCTATATCCGAAGTCGTACCACCTGCCCGTACCGCCCACTGGCAAACACCGGCCGCGTTGAACTTGGTGATAAATACATCATTGCTTCCTGCAGTGCTTAGTGGAAACGGGCCGAAGGCGACACCGGCCCCGTTAAATTGACCGCAGAAATAAGCGTTACCAGCCGCATCCGTACACGCTGCACGGCCATTTTCTCCACCTGCAGTTCCCCCCGCGCGGTTGAGCCATTGCCAGGATTGTGCGTTAGAAAAGGATGGAAGGAATACGCAAGCGAAAAACAGCAGCAATGCTGCGTGATTGTAACGTCTTTTCATGGGTTTAAGTGTACTGGTTTGGAGTGTATGTAGAGGGTAAAATGGGCAGGTAAAAATAGGTTCCCCGCTCTCAGTATCCAAATGAAAATAATTGAAATTGCATGCAAATAAAGCGTGATTTTTCAGTGTTGTATTACGGTTTGGTCACATAACCTTTACAAAGTGGATGATTTTGCCTTTTTCACCACAGGAAAACGCACAAAAAAGGTGTTTTATTCGACTACAAACATGCGTACGATTTGAACACTTGCACTCCTGATCATTGAAATCGCGCAGCGTTGTTTTTCAGTTACAGGAGCATGCTTTCCGTGATTGGAAAATCGGATATTTTCGCAGAATAATATGTGCCCGCCTCTTTTTTCAACAGTTTCAGACGGGAATAACTATTTTCGACGTTACCGTTGAACAATTCCTGGTTTTCGCATGAACGATTCTGTAGCGCGCCGTTGGTTCTCGTATTTGATCGTACTCATTCCTGTGGGCGTGCTGCTCTATGCGTTAGTGAATCAAACGCAGGAAATTCCTAAACCGAAATCGGTGAAAGGAGAAATTGATCTTTCACAGTGGGATTTTGTCCGCAACGGAAGCGTTCGGTTAAATGGCGATTGGATATTCGCCTGGAAAGAAAACCCGGTTCAGGAACTAGACTTCAATGCGGCACTGGCTGAAGGAACTCCGATGCCTGTTCCCGGAATATGGAATGGCAAAACGGTTGGCAACGAAAAACTCTCAGCGTTTGGTTACGGAAGTTATCGCCTGAAAGTTTTTCTTCCGGAAAGTGCGGCCAACACACAGGTTGGAATGAGTATTCTCACCATGAGCAATGCATACCAGTTGTACATCAACAGGAAACTTGTAGCCACCAGCGGAGTTGTAGGTGAAAGCGAAGAAAGTTCAGTTCCCCAATACAAACCCCGCGTGATCACGTTCGTGCCAGATACAAACGTGCTCGACATCAAAGTCTGCATTTCCAATTTCGATCATTGCAAAGGCGGATTCTGGCTGCCCATTGAACTGGGCGACGTACAACAGGTGCAGCATGATCGCGACGCGCGTGTTTTGCTCGAAATGTTTTTGTTCGGATGCCTTTTCATCATGGCCCTGTACCATTTTGGTTTGTACGTGTTGCGCAAAAACGATTCAACCACTCTTTTCTTTGGGTTGATGTGCGCAGTGATCAGCATACGCAGCCTGCTTACCGGCGAAGTGCTCATGAATCATATTTTTCCCGGTATGGATTGGCATCTCGCACGAAAGATCGAATACATCCTGACGTTTACCAGCGCACCCATTTACGTAACGTTCTGCAGAAAATTATTTCCGGGACAATGGAATAAAATCCTCTACCGCAGCATCGTCGGATTCGGTATGGCCCTCTGTCTTTTTGTGCTGGTAACACCCACCGAAATTTTCACAAACGCATCGTATGTTTTCAGCGGTTATGCGTGGATCACCGGCATGATTACGATTTACATATTCATCAAAGCATTCCGCAAAAAACTGGAAGGCGCAGGAATATTTCTGGCCACCACTTTATTTTTCCTGCTCACCATTGTAAACGATACATTGAACCAGCTGGAACTGGTGCACACCGGGTTGTATCTCTCATTCGGATTGCTCATTGTTACGTTTGCACAATCGTTCAGTCTCTCCTCGCGTTTCTCGAATGCGTTCTTCACGACCGAAATGTACGCAAGCACCTTCCGGAAATTTGTGCCTTCACAGTTCCTCGACCGCATTGCCAAAGATGGAATTCAATCGATCAAACCGGGGAATGCGGAAAAAGCAGAAGTCACCGTGCTGTTCAGCGACATCCGTTCGTTTACCACGCTCGCTGAAACCATGACGCCTGACGAAGTGTTCAGCATGCTCAATAAATACCTCGCGCATGTAGAACCACCGATCCGTGCGAACCACGG
>DATHKF010000773.1:0-17671 GCA_035489505.1 Bacteroidia bacterium
CAAACGACGCGTGGATGTACAACGCTGTCCGGCTGTTCCCACTGCACCAAACACCGCGCCTACCAGGACCATGTTCAGGTCAGCGTGTTCAGAAACGATGATGGCGTTGTTTCCGCCAAGCTCAAGGATCGTTCTTCCGAAACGTTGTGCCGTTGCGCCGGCAACAATTCTTCCGATGCGTGTTGAACCGGTAAACGAGATCAGCGGCATACGTCCGTCGTTGTTCATCATGTCACCCACCGGGTTTCCGATGAGCAGGCAACTCACTCCTTCTGGAACATTATTGTCTTTCAATACGGAAGAAATAATATTCTGGCAGGCGATTGCACACAACGGCGTTTTCGAAGATGGTTTCCACACGCATACATCACCGCATACCCATGCGAGCGCTGCATTCCAGCTCCATACCGCAACCGGGAAGTTGAACGCGGAAATAATTCCGACAATTCCAAGTGGGTGATATTGTTCGTACATCCGGTGTTTCGGACGTTCGCTATGCATTGTTAATCCGTAAAGCTGGCGTGAAAGTCCAACGGCAAAATCGCAGATGTCGATCATCTCCTGCACTTCGCCCAATCCTTCCTGCAACGATTTTCCCATTTCGTAAGAAACAAGTTGCCCGAGCGGGTGTTTGTACTCGCGCAGTTTATCACCGATCTGCCGCACGATTTCTCCACGCTTTGGTGCAGGTGTCATGCGCCATACTTTGAACGCATCTTCCGCAGCTTTCATCACCTTGTTGTAATCTTCATCGGTAGCCTGGTTGGTACTGCCAATGAATTGTCCGTCGGCCGGTGACCAGGAATCTACTTTCTTTCCTTCTGTGTTCCAGTGAACGGTTCCGGTGGAAGCACCGTAATTTGCTTCACTGATTCCGAGTTGCTTCAACGCTTTTGCGATTCCGAATTGATCTGTAACTACCTGTGTCATTGTGGGTGTATAATATATTTTATGTTTCGCAAACGACTGATCATACTTGCGACTGCCTACTCGCCTGCTTAACTACTTATTTACTTTTTTCTTAGGGGTTTCAAAGTTAGATATTTTAGTCAGGCGCGGCCTCGCATTCCTGTGCAGAATGTAGCCGTGTTGATGCATATTCTGATCAGTTTATACGGGAGAAACGTGCAAATTCCTCCGTTCGCAGATGAAAGACCATTTGCGGGATACCAAGACTTCAAATGAGGCGATAGGTGCGCCTGCGGCAGCAAGGAATTTTTCGATTTACCCTTTCACTTCGTTCAAGGGACATGCGACTTCTCCGAAGTCGTGAAAAAAATTGATTTCATGATGGCGAGGCGGAACTGATCCCGGAGGGATCACATGTCCCTTGAACGAAGTGAAAGGGTTTTTCCTGTGACCCTGAAGGGGTCGAATGTTATTAACACCGGGTGAGATCCGAAGGATCGTAACCCGGGGTTAATAACACAAACAAAAAAAATTCCTTGCTGCCGCAGGCGAAATACTGACACCGACCACCGACTACTTCTTCGGCGTCAGCGCCAGCGTAAACTTATCGTAAACGGCCTTGGACACCGTTGCAAAAGCGCCATCAATAATTTTCTTCGGCGTGTTGATCGTATTCGAAAACAAACCTTTTGTTCTTCCCATGGCAACACGGTTTCCTGTTTTCGTGCTGAAGATGGTCCAGTGCAATACCGCGCTTCGCTTGTAATCGGTATTCTGTTGCGTGTTGTACGGATCAGTGCCCAAGTCATTCTGCAGGTCGAGCTGGTTGAGAAAAACAACATACTCGCAATTGTAAATTTTCTTGAGATGGTCCAGCAGGTTAGGACTGAGGATAACCGTATTCATGAATTTTTCTCCTTCCGCCTGTTGCACCTGGAGTTCTCCATTCTTAATTCCGGTTGTTGTGGCAACTGCCGCGTTCTTCACATCTTTCTTGGGTGCAGGAGCGGGGTTCAATGGCGCGTTAATCGAAATGTATTCCGTGGTGGTCACGTTGTACGTATACATCAGGTCCACTTTCATTTTGACCGTGTCGTCCAAAAGAGTGGTGACATTGTATCCCGCCGAAAACGTTTTTTTGAACTGGTCGCACATTCCTTTACGCAGCACCTCCTGGATCTGTGCATACGTTTGCCCCGTGGCTGTGTTGATGTCTTTCGTAACATCTGAACTGCCATTGAACATTTTCGGTAACCACGGAACCACGAGGAGATTTGTTTTTCCGTTGGCTGCTTTGGTTGTTGTTTGTTCTGCAGCAGAATCAGTGCGCGTGGTCGATTGTGCCAACGCACCGCAACTGATGAGGCAAAACAAAACCAGTTGTGTTATCCGCGAATGAACCATTTTCTCTTATTTGATCAGGAAGCGGTATATATCGTTTCCGTTGGCCAGTATGAGTAATGCTAAAACAAGATACATGCCAATACTTAACGCCCGGTTCATGAATTTGTCGCTCACCTTTTTCCCGGTGACCATTTCCCAGAGCACGAACAAAATATATCCACCATCGAGTACCGGGATAGGCAATAAATTCATGAATGCAAGAACGATGGAAATAAACGCGGTGATTCCCCAGAACGCCTGCCAGTCCCATTCCGAAGGAAACGTGCTTGCAATGCTTGCGAATCCGCCAACCTTCGATGCGCCCGCTGCAGTAAACAACAAGCGTAACTGTTTGACATAACTGGACAATACTTCAATCGTTTTTTCCCAGCCTCTTCCCCACGCTGCAAAGAATCCGTATTCCTCAACCTTATAATTTAAATACTTGCTTTCGCTCTTCGCAAAAACACCAAGCTGTCCGTTTTCATTCAGCGTAACCTTGATGTCTTTCCACTCGCCGCTTTTCCGCACCACGCCAATAGTCACTTCCTTCGCTTTCAAACGCTGGAACTGCTGGAAAAATTGCCTGTAATACATAAGCGTATCACCGTTCATGGTTACCAAGCTGTCTCCTTTTAAAAATCCTGCTTTGAGCGCAGGGCCATCTCCAACGAGACTGTCGATCACAAACGGGAATTGCGCCTCAAGCAGGTACTTCGCCTCCGACTCTACAACGCGTTGATCAAAGCCCGGCTTTAATGTAATATTCATTACCTGCCCGTCGCGTTCTACCTGTACGGTTTTGGAATTGTCGATGACCAGTGTCATTCCAACCATGCTCAGCTTCTCAATCTTCTTGTTGTCGACTGAGAGAATTTTATCTCCGTCGCGCAGACCTGCATCAAGCAGCACGGAATCAACTGCCACTCCGAATTTCGCTTCTGTTGTAGGCAGGTATTGTTCTCCCCACGCCCAGAACATCATGCTGTAAATAATAATGCCGAGCAGGAAGTTTACGGTGATTCCTCCTGCGAGAATGATCAACCGCTGCCACGGTTTTTTCGCGCGGAATTCATCCGGTTGAGCAGGCTCATCCGGTTTTTCCGGATCGGCCATCATGCCGGCGATGTCTACGTACCCGCCGAATGGAAACCAGCCGAGGCCGTATTCCGTTTTGCCGATCTTTTTCTTGAACAGCGAAAACTTCATGATGTTCCCGAAAGGAAAAAGGAAGTCGAAAAAGAGATAGAATTTATCTACGCGGGCTTTGAACCAGCGCGCAGTGATGTAATGCCCGAATTCATGAAGAATAATCAGGAACGAAAGACTCAGGAAAAAGAGGGTGAATTTTATCACAGATCAGAATTGTTACACAAGCGCCAAAGATAGCTAAATCACGGGGTTGCAGATGCCCGTGAAATTGCGGCTATTAACAGGCAATCGTGAAATACTGTTAAAGGCAGGAAGGAAACAGCCACTAAGACACAAAGGCGCTAAGAAGCACTAAGAAAATTCTTCGTGTAGCTTGGTGCCTTCGTGGCAATAAATAGCCGCAAAGGATCAGATAAACTTCGCCGCGATTTCACGCGCCTGTTCATCCGACAAAACAAAATCTTCGTACCCGGGATTTTTCACAAACGATGCTTTGGCCATCGTCTTTTCAATCACGCCGGCGATTTCCAGGAATCCCAGTTTTCCAGCGAGGAAAGCTTCAACGGCTACTTCGTTTGCTGCATTCATCACGCAGGGCGAATTGCCGCCTTTATTCATCGCTGCATAAGCCAGCTCCAGGCACGAAAAAGTTTCGGTGTCCGGTTTTTCGAAAGTCAGTGTAGGATTTTTCATGAAATCAAAACGCGGATAATCCGACGACACCCGGTTCGGGTAAGTCATCGCGTATTGAATCGGGAGTTTCATATCAGGCAATCCCATTTGCGCTTTCATCGAACCGTCCGTAAACTGCACGATGCTGTGAATAACGCTTTGCGGATGCACAACAACTTCAATCTGCTCGGGCTTCAGCGAAAAAAGCCATTTGGCTTCGATCACTTCAAGACCTTTATTCATCATCGTTGCAGAGTCAACCGAAATTTTCGGCCCCATGTTCCAGTTCGGGTGTTTCAGCGCCTGCGCTTTGGTGACTGCAGCAAGTTGCTCGCGTGTTTTTCCGCGGAACGGTCCGCCCGATGCGGTGAGATAAATTTTCTCAATGGGATTCTGAAATTCACCGGAGAGACATTGAAAAATCGCCGAGTGTTCTGAATCCACCGGGTAAAGATTCACACCTTGCCGGCGTGCTGTTTTGGTTACGAGATCGCCTGCAACTACCAGTGTTTCTTTATTCGCCAGGGCAATTTGTTTTCCTGCTTTGATTGCAGCTAACGTCGACTTCAATCCGGCGTAACCTACAATGGCAGCGAGTACCATATCCAGGCTTTCCATCTGAACCACATCACACAGCGCTTCTTCACCGCCGTACACTTTGATGCCTTCATCGAGCAAGACATCTTTCACGTGTGCGAGTTTTTTCACATCGTGAATTACGACCACGTTCGGACGGTATTTCAGCGCCTGTTCAATGAGCAGTTCTGCATTATTTCCGGCCGCGAGTACTTCAATCACAAATTCGTCGGGATGAGCATCTACCACCTCCAAGGCCTGTTTTCCGATGGAACCGGTTGATCCTAAGATGGCTAAGTGTTTTGATTTCGAATCCTGCGCGCTGCTCATGCGACAAAGATAGGGTTAGTGGGGAGAACGGGAGGAGTATAATTCGGAGAATGGAGTGAGGAGGTCGGAGTTACGCCTGCGGCAGGCGTAACCCGAAACTTTTTCAACCCGGAACTTTAGAACACCACGTATTCCTGCGGATCCACCGGCGCCCCATTATACCAGATCTCAAAATGCACATGCGGACCAGTAGAATGTTCTCCTGAACTTCCGATAATCGCAATCGGTTCCCCGGCCTTCACAAACTGACCGGTCTTCTTGAGCAATGCTGCATTGTGTTTGTAAACCGAGATCAGGTTATTGGAGTGTTGCACCTGGATCACATACCCATCTTCCGGACTCCACCCGGCCGAAATAATGGTTCCATCGAGCGTTGCCTTCACCGATTCGTTATCGGCGCTCGCCACGTCCACACCAAAATGTTCTTCAGCCAGGTTGAATGAACTCGTCACGGAACCTTTCACCGGGGCAAAGAAAAAATACCCGCTGATTCCGGTTTTTCTCGAAACACCCAATGCCAGCGAATATTCATCGCCTGTTTCCATTTCGCTGCGCAAAGCGGAATCTTCGGGTGAACGCGAGTAATCCAGTTTATCGTATTTCTTCGTGGTATCTGTCGGGTTCTGGATATTCACCGCAGTATCGTTGCCTTGCAGGATTTTTTTGAGATTCTCGAGATACAGCTTCTGCGCATTGGCTTCGTACATCAGCGAATCCGTTTTCTCGGTCAGCGTAATCACATCCTTCTCCATGCCCATATCCCCATACCCGGGAATGTACACGCGTATCGGTGTGAATGCAATGAGGCTCACTACAATAGCTGTCATAACAATCGTAATGGCCGAAACCGCCACCAGGATTCCCAGCGGGGTAAGTGTCACGGAAACACGCTCTTCGAAGGTATCATCGTCCATTACGACCATCCGGTAACGGATGCGCAGGCGGTCTTTCCATGATTTTTTCTTCGGTACAGCGCTCATGTTGTGTGGCAGAACTACAAATATCGGATTTCGAGCGGTTTTCAGGCAACCGGCCATCAAATATGCCGTCTACGGTACAGAGAATACACTATTTTTGTCCTCCGCGCGTTTACCGTGCCTGAACTTGTTGGAAACCGTGAAATACAGCTTCAAATCATACCATATTGCGCTGGCGCTTTTTGTAGTAGCCATCATAGCAGCCTGTTCGACAACGAAAAACACGTTCGTCACGCGGACTTATCATAACCTGACTTCGCGTTACAACGGGTACTTCTATGCGAAAGAAAGCATGAAGGACGCTTCGGATAAAATTGAAAAAACATACGAAGACGATTTCTCACAGCTGCTGCCGGTTTTCCGTATTCCAAACACACCTGCATCCAAAGGATGTTATCCTGATCTCGAAAAGGCAATCAAGAAAGCCACATTGGTTATCGAACGCCACGCCATTACCAATAAAGCAGGAGTTGAAATTGCCGGTGCAGTAAAATGGACGGATGAAAACTACCTCATCATCGGACAGGCGCATTATTACAAACAGGAATTTATTCCTGCGCTGGAATTGTTCGAGTATATCATCAACAAATACCCGAAAAATCCTTCGCAGAATGTAGCCATCATGTGGAAAGCACGCACGCTTGTTCAGCTGGGCGATTATACCAACGCGGAAGGACAGCTCGATGTGGTTGGCAACAATAAAACGCTCACCGAATCGCAGCAGGGAGAAGTAAAAGCGTCTTACGCCGACCTCTACATTCACACCGGCAATTACCCGAACGCGATCAAATATCTCGAAGAAGCTATTCCGCTGACGAAGCGCAGAAAGACACGTGCACGTTACACGTTTATTCTCGCCCAGTTGTATGAAGTTACCGGCGACAATAAAAAAGCAGCGGACTATTTCGGTGATGTCATCCGGATGAACCCGCAGTACGACATGCTGTTCAACGCGAAACTGAACCGTGCACGATTGAGCGCATCCACAGCTACAAACAGAACTGCAGCGAAACGCGAGCTGGAAAAAATGCTGCTCGACGAGAAAAACAAAGAGTACCAGGACCAGATCTATTATACGCTTGCCCAGCTGGAGCAATCGGGTAATAATACTGCAGGCGCAATTACGTATTACAAATTATCGGTAGCGAGTAGCTTCGGCAACAACAAACAAAAAGCGGTGTCCTACCTTGCACTTGGCGATCTGAGCTTCAACGCAGAGGATTACAAACAGGCGGGTGCGTATTACGACAGCACGATGATGTTTCTGCCGAAAGATTACAAAGGCTATAACGCAATCGGCGAAAAACGCAAGAGCCTTGGAAACCTCGTGAAATACCTCAACATTATTTCGCTGGAAGACAGTCTCCAGAAAGTGGTGAGTGTGTATGGCGGAGATACAACTACGTTGTACGCGTTTATCGATAAAAAAATTGAAGAGGCGAAAAAAGAAGAAGAGCGTAAAAAGAAAGAACTGGAAGAGCGCATGAATAGTGGCGACGGCAACAATCCGTTGAGTCTGAATCCAAACAGTCCGCAGAACCCGCAGAATCAACCAGCGGGCCAGTGGTATTTTTACAATCCGAGCACCGTTGGTTTTGGGGTGAATGAATTCACGCGCAAGTGGGGCAACCGGAAACTCGAGGACAACTGGCGAAGAGCGAATAAGGAAACGTTTCTCCCGGAAGAAAATCCTGATGAAATAAAAGACACCGTCAAAGGCGGAGCGAAAAAAGTTGCAAGCAACCAGACGCGCGAGTACTACCTGAGAGATCTTCCCATGACTAAGGAGAAGATGGACAAATCGAACGAAGCCATTGCGGATGCGTTGTACAACCTGGGTTCTATTTACAAGGACCAGATGAACAATCTTCCGAAGGCGGCAGAAACATTCGAAGCGTTGTGCGTTCGTTTTCCGAATCACAAATATGCATTGCCTTCGCATTTTCAATTGTTCCGGATCTACCAGAAAACCGGTAACAAAGTCAAGGAAAAAGAACACAGCGATTTCATCTGCAAGAATTACCCGACAAGCGATTATTGCCAGCTGATCACCAATCCCGAGCATGAATCGCAGGTGCTTGCAGAGCGCGAGAAAGTTCGTATTTACTACGATTCAACGTACGAGGAATACTCGCGCAGAAACTTCGCAGCAGTCGTTACCCGTTCCAATTATGCCGATTCAACTTTCGGAACCAGGCACGAGCACGCTGCAAAGTTTGCTTACATCCGCGCGATCAGTCTTGGAAAAACACAGGGCACACCGCAAATGGAATCGGCGCTGGTGAAACTCATCGAGAATTTTCCGAAAGATCCTGTTCGCCTGCAGGCGCAGAAAATGCTCGACTTCATCCGCAAGTCAAACAATGGAATGGGAGTTGTTCCCGGAGATTCCGGCGCACCGGCAGCGGCAGGCTACGTAGCGAATGAAAAAGTGGAATTCCAGTATATGGTGGTGGTGCAGAACGGTGCAGGCGACATCAATAAATTCAAAGCCGCACTTTCCGATTTCAACACCGCAAATTACGGCTCGGCACAGCTTGGAATTTCCAGCGTGGTGCTGGATCCTACCCGCCAGGCGATCCTGGTGAAAAAATTCGTGGATCAGGCCGCCGCAATGGCTTATTACAACAACCTCAAATCGCGCCCGGAAATCTTCGCTTGGCTCAATGCCGGCACGTTCCAGGCGATGGTCATCTCGACCGAAAACTTCCCCCTCTTCCTGAAAAATAAGGATGTGGAGGGGTATAAGAAGTTTTTTGATGAGAAAATCCTGAATAAGAAGTAGGCAAGATTGAAAAAGTAGGCAAAGGAGTAGGCTAGCAGGCCCGTCCTTGCTCACTTGCCTACTCCTTCAGACTTGCCTACTCCCTAAGTTCTTGGCTTAAATTTCTCCGGATTCCTCATCATCGAAGCCAGCATCAAGCCAATTTCCTCCGCGAGCGCGTCATGTTTTTCAAATTCTTCCTGGGTAATGTATTCGCAGGCTAATGCAAATTCCAACCACAGCATGGTTTCTGAATTTTCGCCGTCAGAGGTCGTCAGCTTGTTGGTAAAATGCCTGGGATAAACACGTTTTCGATAGGCTTCCACAACATTCGCGCATGTAGATCGGGAAGACCTCCTGATTTGACTTGTTAATCCGAATCGTTCCTCACTGGGGAATTTCTTCGAAAGTCTGAATATTGACATCGCCAGGTCAAATGATTTTCTGTAAACGATAAGCGATCGGTAACCTTTTTTTGCAGTCATTGTTTGAATTTTTCTGCAACGTTAGGTGACAGTCACGCCTCTAGCCGGTTAATAAACGTTTGTAGTCGGATGTAAGTGTTTGTAGTCGTTTGTAAACGTTTGTTTTCGCCTACTTACCTACTCGCCAACTATTTTGGACTTGCCTGCTTTATGACTTGCCTACTCCAGATATTAACACTTGGTCAATAACTCGCCATTGTATCTTCTGCCGCCTATTGTTAACTTTACAACAGCGGGGCCTGCTTACTTGCCTACTTTTTAGCCCTGCCTGCTTATTTTTTTACTTGTCTACTTTTTAGCCTCGCCTACTTTAAAACCTATCTTCCAATGTTTAACAACAAAACCAACACCACCATGCGCAATGCATCTCCCGATTCCGGAACGGTAAACATTATTGGCTCAGGTACAAGTATCGAGGGTGATGTTGTTTCCGGCGGAGATATCCGCATCGATGGCAATCTCAAAGGAACGCTCCGCACGCGCGGCAAACTCGTTGTTGGCCCGACAGGAACTATCGAAGGCGAAGTACATTGCCAGAATGCAGATGTTTCAGGAAATGTGCGCGGAAAAATTACAGTGACTGAACTTCTTTCCCTGAAAAACTCAGCGAAGATAAACGGTGAAATTACCACTGGTAAACTGGCCATCGAACCGGGCGCTGATTTCTCAGGATCATGCAGCATGGGCGGTGTTGTGAAAGACATACAGCATGACCAGTCCGAAGCCCAGCTCGCCGAAAAAACAGCCTAGCGATTTCGCTAAGTATGGAAGCATGGCCACCTACATGGCTGTGATCATCACCGTCGGAACTTTTGGCGGAAGATGGCTCGATAACAATTACCCGCTCACCGAAAAAATTCCCGTTTACACACTCGTGCTTTCGCTCGCATCCGTTTTTGCTGCGATGTGGTATTTCATCCGCGATTTTGTGAAGAAGAAATGAACAGCTTACTCCCGATCATGATTCGACCATTGCTGCTGATATGTCTGTGCATCGTTGCAACCTCTTCTCCTGCACAACGGAATGGCAACGAGGGTGATGACGAAGCAAGACATCCCATGGTTATTGTTGACGGACTCGGGGATGAACTTTCCAGCAGGTCAGGGATACTTTTGGAGTTCGGCATGACCAATGTTCGTCCCTGGCAGCTGAATGGGGTTTTGATGAATCACAACGGGTTCAGGCAATTTATTACCATCGGATTCAGCAACAACCAGGCGGATGAAGCTTATTCCGATGACGACGATTCCTACCTGGGTTCAGACATTACCTGGTCCCTGCATTGGCTCCTTCCACAGGAAAAGCAATCCGTTGCAGCCAATGGTGATCAGATGAAATACCGGATGAAGGGCTGGGAACTGATGACAAGTACCATTGCCCTCAACCTTATTCCCGATGAGCGGGTAGATTTCATACTTGGCGTCGGGGCATTCTGGGGAAATCTCAAACTCACTTCTGAAAACGTTACTGAGAACACCGGAAGAATGCTGTACAAAAATCCGTTTGTTGCGCCCATGTTTCGCACGGAATTGCGTTTCAATTTTTCATTCTTTTCCGTTGGAGGGCGATTCTCGTACCGCTATGACATTACGAATAACAACTGGAAGCGGAAAGAAACAGGATTGAGCCCATTGCCCGGATATCAATTCCGTGAGATGCAATTTATCGGATACGTCGGTTTCCGGTTCGCTGATTGAGTCAGAATGAAACGGGAAAATGGCAATTTCTCATTTGCAAAAAGAAATAACCATGAAACACTTCTTCTTCGCAGGAATACTTTTCACCGTTGTTTCATGCGCTGTAAACGCACAGGGAATACAGGGAGGTTCGGGTCACACCGTTTACACACTTGAAGTTGGTTACACCAATTTTCGTCCCTGGAAACTCAACGACCGCGTAGTATTCGGAAACCAGGACGGGTTTTACCAGCTGGTAACGGTGGGTCTAAGCGGAAGCACGCATACGCTGAACCAGGACGATGACGAATTCGATGCGGCCCTCGCGTTTCACCTGTTTCAGCCGGCCTACAAAGTAGAGGCCTGGACGGACAGCTCATCGCTCACTGTGCGCGGGTGGGAATTGATGACCAGTATTTTTGGTTACGATGTCATCAAAAACGAGCACATCGATCTTATACTGGCTCCCGGAATTTTCTGGGGAAACCTGAAACTGAAGGAGCAACAGTATTCCGAACCCGATCGTGATATGCTGTACAAGAATCCGTTTGTTGCTCCGATGGCCCGCGTTGATCTGCGTTTCAATTTCTGGAGAATTTCTGTCGGCGGAAGATTCTCCTACCGATACGACATCACGAAAGGCAACTGGAAACGCCGTAACGACGGAATGGAGCCTTTGCCCGGTTACAAATTCCGCGAAGCACAATTTATGGTTTATCTTGGCTGGATATTAACCAGTGAACGCTGATGAAAGCACAACTACTCTCCCTCGCATTTATTTTTTCATGTTCCGTTTCTGTTCCCGCACGGGAAATGGAAAAGATCTCGTTCAAACGCGAGATGGAAATTGCCAAACCCGATTTGCGTTTGCCGGCTGTACGGCCGCTGGATAAGAAAAAATATTTCGACGACAACATATCCGGGCGTATGCTCTGCTTCGGGTATTTTGATTTTGATTCCAAAAAACTGAACGACCGCTTGTTGTCTTACGGCGGCACCGAAATGTTCGACTCACACTACATGGGAATCGGTATCGACAATTTCAGCCACTCCGGTCACTACGACGGAATCAGCGGTTTGTCGTTTATTCTCCCGCAAACCGTTTCTGTTGGCCCAAACGATTCGCTCGAATTGCGTCTCGCCGGGTGGCATTTAACCACAAGCGTTCTGGGTTACGACATTATCAAAAATGAAACCTTCGCCATCGTTATCGCACCAAGCATCGCCTGGGGTAACCTGAAAATGCGCCGTGAAGTAGAGGGACAAAAAACGAAATACACCAATCCGTTTGTCGCTCCCGGAGGGCGTTTCGAACTGCGTCTTACCCTGGGAAAATTCCACATTGGCGGGCGTGCAACATACCGTTACGACATCACGCATTCGCTCTGGAAACGCAAAGACAATCTCATGCCAACGCTGCCTACGTATAAAAACAACGGGCTGGCGTTTTTCGGGTACATCGGGCTCACTTTTAAGTAGGCGAGTAAAAAAGTAGGCGAGTAGGCAGTCACGGGCCTACTCGCCTACTTCCTTTTGACTCGCCTACTTCCTTACCTTTGCCCCATGAACGCCCTCACCCGCTTCGCCCTCATCTACCTCATTTTTCTCGCGGTCACCGGCGGTTTGTTTTTCTTCTACAACACGTCCGTTCCCCCGGAATACGTGCACCCGTACGGCTGGGTGAGCTACGCCGTTTTTGCGGTAATCACTGGCATTGTGCATTTTACGCTGCTTCGTGCGGCTCAGAAAGACCCCAAAGCCTTTGTCCGCGGATTTATAGCCGCCAACACCATCAAGATCTTTGTCTACCTCGGTTTCCTGGTCCTCTTTGTGCTTTTCATTAAAACCGGCGCGGTCGTCTTTATTTCCCAGTTCGCCATTTTCTACCTGGTGTTTACGGTCTTCGAAACCAGCTTGTTGTACCGTTATCTCCGTCCGAAAAAGTCTTAGGCGATTATTGCGCCTGCCGGCAGCAAGGAATTTTTGTTTTCATTATTAACCCCGGATTGCGGATTCTACGAATCCTTATCCGGGGTTAATAATATTCGACCCCTTCAGGGGGGGGCATTCCGTATTGCGCTGCCCTGAAGAGGTTGAACGTCAGCAACCCTCAAAGGGTTATGCCCTCGCAGGGTGCCACCCTCAAAGGGGATAACCCTCGCAGGGCGAAGGATCATGTCATTAACCCGGGGTTGAACGGCGCAACCGTAATAACGCCCGGGTTACTGACCAAAAACTTGTTGCCGCGAGAGTTGCGCGACCCTGAAGGGGTCGAATGTCATTAACCCGGGTTAATGACCAAAAAAAATAAAAATTCCTTGCTGCCGCAGGCGCATCCTTCGCCTGTCGAAGGCCAATTTTCCACTTCATCCAAAGCCCATTTTTCCGGTTCATATCATTCGACGATCAGTGTAAAATATCTGACCAAAATTTTTCCAAGCCCCGAAATTAATACCTAAGTTTGCACGCGAATTTCAGGATGGTCTCCTGTTGCTACATAAAACACTGAAAGTCAATGCGTTTTAATGCGATTTCTGCCCGGTTAGCTGCCTTCATTTTGGCATTCCTTGTACCTGCTATTTGTTTCGCTTACGACCCGGAAACCAAGACTGACTCTGCTTCATCATCAGCTGGGCATTCACCCGTTGTGCAGACAGTTGAGCAAAAGGAATTTGAAGCTGGTGAAATGATCATTCATCATATTTCCGATGCACATGAATGGCACCTCTGGGGACACACCCACATTCCGCTTCCGGTAATCCTGAAAACAGACAAAGGCTGGGAGTTTTTCTCTTCCGGGAATTTCCGTCAGGGTGAACACCACGAACTCGGCGTTTACCAGGGCACGCATTACGCATACAAACTCGATGACCACGGCAAAATCGTTGCCTGGGACGCTCTTGCCGACAAGCCCGTTCAAACTGCAAGCATTCTCGATATCTCTATCACCAAAAACGTTGTTACACTTTTCATTGTCGTTGGCCTGATGATGTTCGTGTTCTTCAGCATCGCAAAAGCATACAAGAAGAAACCGGGCCAGGCGCCGAAAGGCATGCAGTCGTTCTTCGAGCCGCTCATCGTATTTGTACGCGACGACATTGCCAAAGCCAGCATCGGACCAAAGTACGAGCGTTACATGCCGTACCTGCTTACCGTATTCTTCTTCATCTGGATTTCCAACATGCTCGGGTTGATCCCGATTTTCCCGGGCGGAGCAAACTTTACCGGAAACATCGCGATCACCATGACGCTTGCGGTGATCACATTCCTCATCACAACCTTCAGCGCAAACAGACACTACTGGCGCCACATTTTCGCTATGCCGGGCGTTCCTATTCCAATCCTGATCATCCTTACGCCGATTGAAATCCTCGGCATGTTCCTGAAACCGATCGTACTCATGATTCGTTTGTTCGCGAACATTACAGCAGGCCACATCATTGCACTTTCATTCTACAGTTTGATCTTCATCTTCGGAAAAGGCGGTGAAGCATTCGGAACAGGCATTGGTGTTTCCATTGGTTCAATCGCGTTCACCGTGTTCATGATGGTACTCGAATTACTGGTCGCATTCCTGCAGGCGTATGTGTTCACGCTCCTGTCGGCCATTTACTTCGGTTCGGCAGTAGAAGAACATCATCACCCGAACGAAGATTTTGACGGATTGCCAAACGCGCAGCACGCGCACTGATTAAAACAGATTCCAAAAAAAGAAAAACAAAAGGACAAAAAGCAAAAGACAATCAGGCGACGAAGCCCTTTGATTTTTTGAACGTTTGAAATCTGAATTTTTAAATTGTAATTGTTTAACCTAAATATAAATCAAAATGAGTGCAAACATTCTTCTTCAAGCTGCCACTGAACACATCGACAACCTGGGTATGGGCTACGGTCTTGCTGCCCTTGGCGCTGGTGTTGCTGCATTAGGCGCTGGTGTTGGTATCGGCCGTATTGGTGGATCAGCTCTCGAGTCAATCGCTCGTCAGCCGGAAGCCGTTGGTGATATCCGCTCCAACATGATTTTGACTGCCGCTCTCGTTGAAGGCGCTGCTTTCTTCGCGATGGTAGTTGGCCTGCTCGTTATCTTCAAATAACCAGCGGTCACGAAATTTCACACCGCTGCAGCGGTTGGCTTCAGCGGTGTGATTTCTTTTTGATTTTGATTAAACAACACGAATTCTAACACCTAAAAATAACATACTATGGGTTTGATGATTCCCGACACAGGCTTAACCATCTGGATGCTGATCACATTCATGATTGTTCTGTTCCTGTTAACGAAATACGCCTGGAAGCCGATCATGAAGGCGATCAAGGACCGTGAAAAATCTATCGAGGATGCATTGAAGTCTGCTGAAAACGCAAAGACTGAAATGAACAACCTCAAAGCAGAGAACGAAAAAATTCTGCAGGCTGCACGCAACGAGCGCGACATCATGATCAAAGAAGCACGCGAGATCCGCGAGTCGATGATCGCTGAAGCAAAAGGCAAAGCGAAAGCAGAAGGCGAAAAACTTCTTCAGTCGGCACGTGAAGCAATCCAGAACGAGAAAATGGCTGCAATCACCGACCTGAAAAACCAGGTGGCGCAGTTGTCCATTGATATCGCTGAGAAAATAATCGCACGCGAACTTTCCTCAGAGAACAAACAAAAAGAATTGCTGGGCGATTTGCTCAAAGAAGTAAAGCTGAACTAAGCCATGAGAGAATCACGGGTTTCACATCGCTACGCAAAATCACTTCTTGACCTGGCCCTTGAAAAAGGGCAGCTCGAGCAGGTGAGCGAAGACATGCGCCTTGTGCTCGAAACGATCCGCGCCAGCCGCGATTTTTCTGTCCTGCTGCAAAGCCCGGTTGTAAAAACCGATAAGAAACAGGAAATCCTGAAAGCCATTTTCGGCGGACAGATCGGCGTAATCACCACTTCGTTCCTCGACATCATCACGCGCAAGCGCCGCGAAGGTGACCTGGAAGCAATTGCGGAAGCATTCGTATCGCAATACCGTAAACACAAAGAAATACTAACCGCGGTTATTACTACGGCACAAGGTCTCGACGAAACGCTGCGCAAACAGGTGTTGGACATTGTGAAACAGTCGGCCAGCGGAAAAGCAATTGAACTGATTGAGAAAACAGATAAGACTTTACTCGGCGGTTTCGTTCTCCGTGTTGGAGATAAGCAGGTAGATGCATCTGTGATCCGCCAGATCAAAAATTTAGAAAGAAGTTTTAGCGAAAATCCTTACATAAAAGAATATTGAGTTGAGAGTTTGTAGACGGTAGTCGCACATGCAACGCACCGTCCTACCGTCACTCAACGATCAACTAATAAACTAATAAGATGGCAGAAGTAAAACCAGCGGAAGTTTCCGCAATCCTCAGACAGCAACTCGCAGGATTCAAGTCGGCAACAGAACTTGAAGAAGTAGGAACCGTTCTCCAGGTAGGTGACGGTATCGCGCGTATTTACGGTCTTTCGAACGTAGGTTACGGTGAGCTCATCGAGTTCGAAAACGGACTCCAGGGCATTGCACTTAACCTTGAAGAAGATAACGTAGGTGCTGTATTGCTGGGAACTTCTACTGAGATCCGTGAAGGTTCCACAGTAAAACGCACCGGTCGTATCGCTTCCATCAATGTAGGTGAAGGCATGCTCGGCCGTGTTGTAGATACTCTCGGAAACCCGATCGATGGTAAAGGCCCGATCCAGGGACAGACCTACGAAATGCCGCTTGAGCGCAAAGCGCCGGGTGTAATTTTCCGTCAGCCGGTAACTGAGCCGTTGCAGACCGGTATCAAAGCGATTGACGCGATGATCCCTGTTGGCCGTGGCCAGCGTGAGCTTGTGATCGGTGACCGCCAGACTGGTAAAACAGCCGTGTGTCTCGATACAATCATCAACCAGAAAGAATTTTTCGAAGCAGGAAATCCTGTATTCTGTATCTACGTTGCGATCGGACAAAAAAGTTCGACCGTAGCTAACGTTGTGCGCGTTCTTGAAGAGAACGGTGCAATGGCATTTACCTGCGTAGTCTGCGCATCTGCAGCTGATCCTGCACCGATGCAGTTCTACGCTCCAATGGCCGGCGCTGCGATCGGAGAATTTTTCCGCGACACCGGGCGCGCTGCATTGATCATTTATGATGACTTGTCGAAACAAGCTGTTGCATACCGTGAAGTATCGCTCCTGCTCCGCCGTCCTCCGGGTCGTGAAGCATATCCTGGTGACGTATTCTACCTGCACTCCCGTCTTCTCGAGCGCGCTGCGAAAGTAAACTCTTCAGACAGCGTTGCACAGGGAATGAACGATCTTCCGGAGTCGATCAGGCATCTCGTAAAAGGTGGTGGTTCACTCACTGCACTTCCGATCATCGAAACACAGGCGGGTGACGTATCTGCATACATTCCAACGAACGTAATTTCGATTACCGACGGACAGATCTTCCTCGAGTCAAACCTCTTTAACGCAGGTGTTCGTCCGGCGATCAACGTAGGTATCTCTGTATCACGTGTAGGTGGTAACGCGCAGATCAAATCGATGAAGAAAGTTGCAGGAACTTTGAAGCTTGACCAGGCGCAGTACCGCGAACTTGAGGCGTTCTCGAAATTCGGTTCTGACCTTGACGCGGCAACAAAATCTGTAATTGACAAAGGATCACGTAACGTGGAGATCCTGAAGCAGGCACAGTTTACCCCGTTCCGCGTAGAAGACCAGGTTGCAATTATCTATTGCGGAACCAAAGGTT
>DATHKF010000774.1:0-4521 GCA_035489505.1 Bacteroidia bacterium
GCAGCGGCAATGCATTCTGGATTCCATGTATTCTCCGCGAAGATTGGAGAAACAGAGTGGCGAATCCACTTATCCATGCGATTACTGCCGCAGTAAAGGAGATTTCTTTTTTACATTTCCGTTTTACTGGATAAAGGCCTATGAAGACGATGGAGCGATATACCGTCTTTCTACTCTCGACGATTCGCTGATCTCATTCTACTCGGTAAATCGCTACCGGTACATGCGGCTTATCGAACCCACACGTTTCAATTGCTCGAACGTGATGCTCTTTCCCGATGGGCCGCATGAACTCATGATTGATTCGTTGTTTGTGCCTGCTTCCGACTGGAGAAATTTCATTGTCAATACCGTGATCACGTATGTGAATTCGCATACGGGCGTCGAAGGAGATTGTCACAACCCGGCTGCGTTTCCAATCATGCTGAAGCAGTCCTTTTTGATTTCAGCGGAAGGCCTTAAACTTTATCCGCCCGGTTTCACAGAAGATTCAGATCAACTGGTGATTACTGTTCCGTGGAATGAATTGGATTCCTATTTGCGAAAAGATATCCGAACCAAACTTCCGTTAACGCCATGAACCATATCCGGACAGTATTTTTTATCGCAGTAATGATGTTGGCTTTTACAGGGACCATACAGGCGCAACATTTCAACCGGGTCATCGCAACCGATTACAACGAATGTTTCACGGGAGTGAAAGATACGCTGGGCAACTGGGTGATTGAACCGAAATATACAATCATACGGTTTAGTAGTCACGGCCAGTTTATTGTTTCAGCGCGCAGCCAGTACGGCGTTGTGGATTCAAACGGAACGGTGCTCATTCCGATGATTTATGATGAGATCGGCTATCCCGGGGGATGGAGCCCACAAATGAAACATGCGTATTACAGCGTGAAACTGGAAAACAAACGAGGTATCGTCAGTTCTCAAAACCGGGTAATTGTTCCCATCGCCTACAACACGATTTTCCTCACGCAAGACACCACATTTTTTGCGTTGAAAGGAAAACGGACGTGGCACCTGTACCACACCGATGGATCATTCCGAAAAGTGCCGTGGAAAACACGCATACGTCCCACTCCGCTTGCACCCAACGTATACCGGGTTGTGAAACCAAGAGGGGTTCTGAAGAGTCGCCATGGACTGATTGATGATTCTGCTAATGTCATTGCGCCCTGTAAGTACGATGGTATTGCGAAGTGCGATGCAGCCGATCTGTTGTGGATGCACAAAAAGAATAAAACAGGTTACTGCAATACTGCTGCCCGGTTTGTATGGCCCATGATCTTTACCGATGAATATGATTACGAGCAGTATGACCTTTTCGAATACGTTTTCCTGGCTCCTTCTCATTCATTTATGCATGACACAATCGGCCCCGCCTTGCTCAATGGAAAAATGGGCATGATCAGCGCATCCGGTGTTACAGTATTACCGTTCGTGTACGACCACATCAGGCCGTATAACGGATTCCCCTCGAGGAATTCGAACGTGTGGGTGATTGAACAGAATGGAAAAAGCGGGCTGTATGAAACCGGAAAGGGATGGATCCTGGAACCGCAACTGGAACAGATGTACCCGGCGGGTGCCTACTACGCCGAATCCGATTCTGCATTTGTTGGTTTACTCGTTTTGAAAAAGAACGGATTGTTCGGGGCGCAAACAACATCCGGGCAGGAGATCGTGCCCTGTGTTTTTAATGACGTTACATCTTCGGTCACGGGATGGATATTTCACAACCGTGATTCCGCCGTATCCATGGATATCACAGGGAATGATCTCGGAGTCCAGTTGATCAAGACCGCGCACCCGCAGGTATATCATGGTTATTCTGATTACCACCTGGATCGTAACCGGACCATAACCGCTGTTCCTGAAAACAGGATGTTCAACGTGTTCGATACGCACACCGGGGTGACCATATTTTATCATCCGAAACACACGCACGACACGCTATTCTATTCCGACACAACGTATGTGTTTTCCGGTGGTACAACATTGCTTCCCGCTTGTCCGGATTCGATCCTCGTGGCGTCCGCCGTTGTTGTGTCAACGCTCAAACCGCAAAAAGAAATCAGGCCCGGGGTTGACTACTACCGGGTCGATCAGCGCCTCACAAATCTTCGCTCGTATAAATCGGCATTCGTGATTTATAAAGACAGGCAATCAGGTCCTGACCTGGATTTTGTTTACCAGGCAGCTACAGATGGTGTTCACACCTATTACCAGGCCGGTTCCGAGGTTGTATTTCGTGAAGACGGAAAATTTCTGTGCGAGCCCAATGAATTCTTGTCCGCGAGAATACTCCAGGCCAATGATTCATCTTCCATCCATTTCGTGGTGCGCGACAAACACGATTCGTATGCAATCATCGACACAACGGGAAATGTTGTTGTACCATTCCAGGAAACGCAGATCGGAGCGTTCAACGAAAAGTATGCATGGATCAGCGACAGGAAAGAGTCAAACAGCAAAGCACACTGGAAGCTCATCGAAAACCGCACCGGCAAAGTAGTGTATGGAAAAAAGAATTCACCTTCGAGGGCTCTGCCGATGTGGGGCGATTTCGTGCATGAGCATGACCTTAAACGAGGCGTGAGACTTTATAATGTGGCCCGGCAAAAATATCTTACCGCTCAAGGATTCAACAGTGTGCAGGGATTGAGTGACAGCGGAACCGTATTCATGGTGCGAACGTGCAGCGGCAAACTCGGCGTAATCAACAGTGAAGGCCAGTTTCCGGTGGATACAATCTGGCGCTACTACACTCCGGTTCAAGTGACAGGTGGTCGTTATGAAATCGAGCGAATGAGTAGTTATGACCAGGACCAGAATTACTTTCACTACTTCATTTTTTACAACGACACAGGCTCCGTCATTTTTGATGTACTGCTCGAAAAAACAGTGAATGACACGGCCCTCAAAGAATGGATATGGAAACGCACATTCCGCACATCCGATTCGTTAGGTTATACCACGGGCGATCGGGTTTCTCATCCCGCCAGGAGGGGTCGTAGTTTTTTCCATGCGACACCCGGACAACCCTATCTTGTCATTGGCTCAAACGATACGACCCGTTTTGACCCGTGGCACAAAGCCTGTCTCTACGATTCCATTTTCGAACGCAAACGGCTCACTAGTGAATACTCCTACTGGTTAGGGGACTCGCATGAATTTTCCTGCGCATACTGCAGTAATGAAGATGGAACAAAAAGGTACTACCCGCTTCCGAACAACGAGTCAGAAGGCTTTGCGTATACGATCCGTGCAATCGATGATTCCGTTTTGTCATTCAACAGTACAGGAATGTACGGTCAGATGATGTGGTTTACCAATGTGTTCCTATATCCGGACGGTCCACGCAGCATGACATTGGATTCCCTTTTTGATCCAGCCAGCGACTGGCGCAACTTCATCATCAACCAGGTGATTACTTACGTGAATACGCACCTGTACGTGGAAGGAGATTGTCACAACCCGGCTGCGTTTCCTTCCATGCTCAACAACCGATTCCTCGTTACACCGGAAGGGTTGCAATTATTTCCGAAAGATTTCAGGGAGAGTTTGCATGAGTTGGTGATTACTGTTCCGTGGAAAGATGTGGATCCGTATTTGCGACAGGATATGAGGAGTAAATTACCTACCGGTATTCAATAGCTTTACAGGAAAATTACTTTACAATCAGCAACTTTTCCGTGCTGATGCACGTTCCGTCGCTCATGAGGCGAAGATAAAAAAGACCAACAGCGTAGTTTTCGGTGATCAGCTGAATAGTTGGAGACCCGTTAAATGAAATCCGGTCAACGATCTGTCCAAAGGAGTTCAGTACTTCGATGTACGTTTCTTCATTTCTCTCTAACGAAGAAGTAATGGTCACCGCATCACTGGCTGGATTCGGATAAACAGAAATTGCATTTTCGTTTTCTGGTTCAATCAAGCCAACCGCATCACATCCGGCCACTTCACATCCCATGCTGTCGACTTTGATAAGCCATGCATCCTGGGTTGCAACGTGACACGATCCTGCCAGGACAAATCCTCCGTCATTGCATGCCGCAGCGTCATAAATGGCTTGAGGTGCATTGCTATTAATGGAGTATTGTCTTTGCCAGATCATATATCCATTAAGGTCGGTTTTAGCCAAGTAGCCCCCGTAATATCCGGATGTCAATTCCGACATTCCTCCACAAATGATCGCATTGTTTGTGATTATCGGCTTCGCCGTCAACACATCGTTGTTGTTGACAAAGCCGACATATTGCACCCACACTTGCGTACCCGAGCCGTTCAATTTAACCAAGCTACCTTGCGCTTCATTTACTGAAAATACTTTCGCGCACGCAAGAATGTATCCCGAATCGGGTAGCTGGCCTACATACCCGTATCCGTTGTATGTTGAATAAACGAATTGCCATTGTGGCGCGCCGACAGAATCTACTTTTACAACGTAGGGGCTGTTGGCACATGCGCCGGATATTAAAAATCCACCATCAAACGTGAACTCACCACAAACTG
>DATHKF010000775.1:0-3883 GCA_035489505.1 Bacteroidia bacterium
AAATTTCAACACCGGCTTCAACAATGACACTAATTCCGACAACAACAATTCGAATAACGACAATGACGATACTACACGTCGTTTAAATTAATAATGAAAGTTTCGCCGTGCCGCTGTGTCGCCGTGGTATATTTGGAACACCGACAGAAAAAATGAACTGGACCACGCTATTTTCCGAAGCCCGCATCACCGATAAAACCTACCAACGAAAAACATCGCCCGACCGTACCAACTTCGAGCGCGATTTCGACCGCGTGGTTTTTTCTTCCGCGTTCCGCCGCCTGCAGGACAAGACCCAGGTAATTCCGCTTCCCGAAAGTGATTTCGTTCACACCCGTCTCACGCATAGTCTCGAAGTTTCCTGCGTAGCGCGTTCACTCGGAAAAATTGCGGGTAAAACAATTATCCAACGCCACCAGTTAACTGATCTGCACGCATCCGATTTCGGTGCGATCTGTGCAACAGCCGCTTTGGCACACGACATTGGCAATCCACCTTTCGGTCATTCCGGTGAAGCATCCATTTCGCATTACTTCACGCAGGGCAAAGGGAAAACACTGCGCGATGCGGTGAACAACGATCTTCAGTGGTCCGATCTTTCGGACTTCGAAGGAAATGCAAACGGATTTAAAATTCTTACCAATTACAATCCGGCTTCAGGTGGAAACGTCAATCTCACGTTCTCTACGCTGGCTGCATTCACCAAATACCCGACGCGTTCCAATAAATCGGCAGAGCATGCTGAGCTGATCAAAGGAAAAGTGAGCCAGAAGAAATACGGTTACTTCCAGTCAGAGCAGGAAATTTTTAAAACCATTTTCGCCCACCTGGAAATTGATCAGCTTACTGATTACGCGTGGAGAAGACACCCGCTTGCGTTTCTCGTGGAAGCCGCCGACGATATCTGTTACCGCATCATCGATTTCGAAGACGGAATACGCATTGGTCTGATCCCTTTCCGAGACGGAGAAGAATTGCTGAAGCAAGTGATCGCGAAAGAATTTGACCAGTCGCGTTACGATCAGATCGGCGACCAGCGCGAAAAAATTTCTTACCTGCGTGCAAAAGCGATCAATACATTGATCAACACGACGTCAGAACTTTTCCTGGAACACGAAACGGAATTTCTCTCCGGGAAAAAAGATATTTCCCTGATCGATCTCATCCCGGAAGAAATCTCAAAACCGCTGAACGAAATTCTTGGTTTGTCGATTGATCTCGTGTACCGTTCGAAGAACGTGCTGCAGATCGAGATCGCAGGTTTCAATGTGGTTGCAGAATTGCTCGACACGTTCATCAGCGCCGTGAACGATCACCATACGTTCGGAAAGAACCTGAAAAAAGAACGGCCGTATTCGGATAAGCTGGTTCGTCTTTTCCCGAAACAGTTTCTCACGGGAAGTGAAGATCAGTATCTGAGAATTCTTCGCGTGTGTGAGTTTGTGGCGGGGATGACGGATACGTATGCGGTTTCGCTGTTCAGGAGGATCAAGGGAATTGAGTTACCACTTTAATTTTTAACCACGGCGACACGGCGTCACGGGGCGAATAACTACCCTCGCGTTACGGCGGCGCAGGAATTTGCAAGCAAATTCAATTTTCAAAGAAATTTGTTGTGACCTTACAATGACTGTCATCCAACGGACTTTTCGGAAAATTTTGTTTCAGCCAGGATATCACGAAGTGATATTTTCCAGGCGCCGTGCCGCGCGGGTAGCGGTTATAGATGAATGTTCGCCGTGTCGCCGTGGTAAAATTATTATTAAAGGTAAGCGGCCATCCTTAGCACCTCGTAAATCCGCACCATTCCCAAAGTGTCGAGCGTCGAATACTCCCGCAACGCATCCATCTTCTCCGCTCGTGCAAAAATATCCGTCTCTTTTTCGAGTCCTTCGTAAACCGTCATCGCATGACTTCCATTCCGGATCGCAATTTTGTTGTAATCGAGATCAGGAACCAGCGCAGGCAATACGTACTTCAATGAAATCGATCCCATCATTTGCGGAGTATGATACCATCCCTCTGAAAAAGGTTTCATGAGATCGGCCATGCGTTCGTGACGCTGATCGATTTCCGCAGCATGTTCCGGGAAATGTTTACGAAGTAATTTCAGGATGAGATTTTCTGCAGAAACATCGTACGCAAGAATTTTGCAGCTGCCTTCTGTTGCACGCAGGTATTCCACAATAAATTCTTTGCGCGGATCAGCACCGGGCTCTGCAATGAACACGTAATGTTCCAGTTCACCGTTCTCTTTGAGTTTATGTGCCGAAAAACTGAACGGCATTTGTTGAAACGGTGAAGTGCCTTCGTATTTCGGGATCGCCGGTTGAAAACACTCGATGTCGACGAAGATCAATTCCTTGCCGAGTTTTTCAATATAACTACGAAGACTTTCTTTGTCCATGTGGACTTTATCGGCCACCGCCGTTTTCACCTGGAGCGTGGTCATCTTCGGAAGCTCTGCAATTTCGAACGCCGGTAAATTGCGGAAGTCGGAAAAACCGGCTTCAAACAATCGTCCTTGCTCCGCGCGGGAAATTCCTCCCAGCTGGAACGGACTTTTCTCGCCCACATTTTTCCAGCATTGTCCACGGAAATCGCATTCGTACGGAGAGTAACACCGCGCACCGATTTTTACTTCCGGCGCCTGCGGCAATCCGAGCACGAGTTTTTGCTCTTCCGCCGATCGCATGAGTTGTGCTTCCAGCGCAAATGCTTCTTCAGTAATGTCAACGATCTTAAAGAACTGCTGCAGGTTGATGTCTCCTCTTCGCTTGTAATATCCGTCGATGTGAACAATGTGCATTTTTTTGACGTCTATTCCTGCGCCACGCACAACCGCAAACTGCAGAGCGGCATCGGAAATATTTGTCGGCGATACGCGCAAACCACTTTTCACTTCGTACATCATCCAGTCGTTTCCGTCGTGGACAAGAATATCTGCCATCACCAGGATTTCCTTGTACACAAAAGCCGCTTCGTAAATCACGCGCACTCCAGCAGCGAGTAGCTCCTGCGTACGCACAACGGCATCCATCGAGCGCGGACTCATTCCCGCCGTGGCATCTGTTCCTCCCGGAAATAATTTCCGCGCAAGAAAACCCACGTCATTCCCGCGGCGAAGAATCGCCAAACGTTCAGGAGGCATCGGATCTTTCAGGTGCGGATAGTACTTATAGAAAAACAGCGCCTTCGGACATTGCTGACCGCGGAGGAAAGAAGTTTTGGAGAGGAGGTAGTTTGACAATGTGCAAAGGTAAGAATGAGTTTGGAGAACAGCGTTCTGCAGATTACAAGGGTCCTAACCCTCAAAGGGCTTAATCCTTTGCAGGGTTTACACCCTCGTCAAGCTGCAAGGGTCCTAACCCTCAAAAGGTTTAATCCATTGCAGCGTTTACACCCTCGTCAAGCTGCAAGGGTCCCAACCCTCAAAAGGTTTAAGCCTTTGCAGCGTTGATACCCCGCCCTTTTGATCAAAAAAACCACATTCAAAATAAACTTTCAATACATTTTGAAAGTTCAATAACCTTCTTACCTTTGATCTGTAGTTCGTTCTTTCACTGGTTAATTGTTCAGAATCTAATCCCTGAAAATTATGCGCAATACAATCATATTCACCTTCGGCCTGCTCTGCGCGTTGTGGTTTGCATGGGCGGGAATGTTTTGGGCGTACTGGGCGGCATTATTCGTTGGGTACCCCATTGGGCTGCTCGCCTTAGCATGCTGGCTTCTGATCAGGAATGAGAATAACAAGCGAACTAAATTCATTCCTATTGTCCTCACAATCGGACTCGTAATTTCACTGTCCGTACTCACTTACATTCTAACCGCAAAATTCCACTAACCATGAAAACTGCAACCAAACACTGGTACCCACGGG
>DATHKF010000776.1:0-4362 GCA_035489505.1 Bacteroidia bacterium
CACGAAGTGAATAATTTCAAGACGTGGGTTTACAGTGTAACAAAACACCATTGTCTGAAGAAGCTGCGCAAAGGCAGCATGGAGACAATCGATGTGGAGCAGGCGCTCCGCAACATTGCTGCAGACGACACACAGAAGACCGAATCCTTACGCCTGGAAGAACATCTCGAAAAACTGGAGAAAGCCGTCAACGAGCTTTCGCAGGAACAGAAACAGTGCATCGAGTTGTTCTACCTGAAGCAGAAGAGTTACAAGGAAGTTTCGAAAGAAACCGGTTACTCCGTGAACGAAGTCAAGAGTTATATCCAGAACGGGAAAAGAAACCTGAAAGGATTGCTCGTAGCAGCAGAATAAATGAACCCTAAAGAGTTGAAACGTATTTTTCAGCGGGGAAAATGCCTCTCCCTGGAAACCATGCGCATGTACAATGAGGGATCCCTCCCGTCAAAGTCAACGCATGAAGTAGAGAAGCACTTGCTCGAGTGTTCGCTCTGCGCTTCAGCTATCGATGGCCTTAATGCACGTCGCATTTCAGACGTTTCCAAAGTTTCTACGAATATCAACAAGCGTTTGGCCGTGTATATGAACACGCCGCCTGAAACGCCGATCTTAAGCCGTTTTGGAATGGCCATGATTGTAAGTTCCGTGGTTCTTGCCATTGGTCTTACCGTATGGCTGATTGCTGCAAACAGCGGCGCGCCTGAAAACCAACTGGCCGATACCGGCGCGGTCACGCAATACGATCCGCCATCCAACAAAAATTCTTCGCAAGTCATTCCCGAGAATTCGGAGGAGCGGTCCCAGGAAAACGGGGCCGTTTCTGTTATTGGGAATCCCAACGGTGCTGGCGAAAAGCAAAAACTGTCCAATCCTGCTTTAGCCAATCTTCCGGCAACACAGCCTGGCGATGAAAAATCGTTGGTTGTGGATCCTGAAGTAACGAATCCGAACAAACAGGAGCCGCCAAAACCGGAAGACAATACCCGCGTTGTAGCAACCGACCAGTTTCTGCGCATCAAGAGTGTGATGGTGTATCCGCCAACGACACACTCCGACAAAAAACCGAAATCGAATGATAACGGGAACAACGGACAGATCAACCGCTCGAACAACACGAAAGGTGAATTTGAGCTGGATGAAATGCCCACATATCCCGGCGGAAATGAAGCGCTGAAAAATTACATTCTCGCGAACTTCAAGCCGCAGCAGGAAGACAAAGACAATCTCAAGCGCAAAACCACCGGCGTGATGTTCCAGGTGAATGCAAAAACCGGTGAAGTCACTGGTGCAAGTCTTACATTCCCGGTTTCTCCGCTTACGGATGCCGAATTGCTCCGTGTTATCCAGGCTATGCCCAACTGGAATCCCGGCAAAAAAAGAGGAACGGTTGACGTGATTCTTGGGATTACGTTTGAGTAACCTCCATTTTTCACGTATAGTTTCCCTGGCTGATGTTCAGCAGTTCTGAAAAGGACATTCCCCGTGCGAAATTCGGTAGTGGATCAGTTTCAAATAATAATTAACCACATAGCGACATAGGAAACATAGGCATAGTTCAAAATGAAGCACACATAGCATTGCCAAAGGCAATGTTCGATGCTCATGTGAACTCAAACATTCTTACACCCGGGAATCTATGTAAACTATGGCGCTATGTGGTTGATAAAAAATCAAACTGACCCACTACCCAGAATTCATTCCAATCCGAGCCTTCTTTTTTTTCGTAAGTAATCCGGCAGAAGTTTAACCTCAAACAAAAGACCCTATGATTTCCGGATTGATCATGTGTGAAACTGCGGCGGCAGTTAAAAACGAAATTCGCGAGCGCGAAATAAATGACGCAGCTGAAAAATTAACCACTGAGAAAACGGAATGGTCTTCACGGAGGGAAACAGAAAGCGCAATCGCTCTGCATCCCAGTGAACCGCGGTGAAATCTTTTTCAGAACAAGTGGTGATTTTTAGCCACAGAGAAGGCTAAGTGGTTTTCACAGAGAAACACTGGGCCTTCCCTGTGGTTAAACAAGGCTACTCGCCCAGGAGCACATTGTCGATCAGCCGCACCTCACCAACATACACTGCAACGCACGCCACTGCATTCTCCTTTTCGGTAACGGGAAGCAATGTGTCGCGGTCTGCGATCTCGAAATACTCGGGACGAACGACAGGCTGTTCACCAATAATTTTTGCAGCCAGTTGTTTGGCTTCGCCAATGGAAATTGCGGCCCACTTTTCTTTCACAGCGAAAAGCGCTTTCGAAAGTACAGTTGCTGCATTGCGTTGTTCCGTGGTGAGGCGCATGTTGCGCGACGACATGGCGAGACCATTTTCTTCGCGCACGATGGGACATGAAATTATTTCCACCGGAATATTTTCATGCTTCACCAAAAAGCGGACAACCGCCAGCTGCTGAAAATCTTTTTGTCCGAAGTAGGCTTTGCACGTTCCGGAAATCTCAAAAAGTTTTCTCACCACTGTAATTACTCCATCGAAATGGCCGGGGCGGTGTTTCGCTTCCATCACTTCGCCGAGTGAGCCGAGCGGAAGGTGTGTGGAAGAAGACGTTGCCCCTTCCGGGTACATTTCAGTAACTCCGGGCATGAACACAATATCGGCGCCGGCTGTTTCGAGCATGGGCAGATCCAGTTCCGGAATGCGCGGGTAATTCGTGAGATCGCTTGGGTTGTTGAACTGCGTTGGGTTGACGAATATGCTGATCAAAACCACATCCGTCTCCGTTTTGGCTTTTTTAACCAAAGAAATATGGCCCTCGTGCAACGCACCCATTGTAGGGACAAAACCAATGGTCTTCCCCCTATTTCTCAGCTCATTAAGAGCGTGAGTGAGTGCATTTTTCGAGTCAAAAATCTGCATGTATCAGGCGCTGGCGCAAGCCGGCGAAGCTAACGCTTTTTGCGAATTCCCCCTTTTTTTTTATTATCTTTGTATCCCTTTTTTAGGAAAGAACTCCCACCTACAACAAATCCATATGAAAAAAGCAAGAGTACTTTTTGTTTCCCAGGAGATTACCCCTTACCTGGACGAGACGCCAATGGGCCATATTGCCCGGTTTCTCCCGCAAGGAATTCAGGAAAAAGGGAAGGAAATACGCACGTTCATGCCGCGTTATGGCTGCATCAACGAACGCAGAAATCAATTGCACGAGGTAATCCGCCTTTCAGGGATGAACCTCATCATTAACGATACCGATCACCCGCTGATTATCAAAGTGGCTTCCATCCAGGCGGCCCGCATGCAAGTGTATTTCATTGATAATGAGGAGTTTTTTCAGCGCAAATTTGTCATGACCGACAAAAAAGGCGCAGAATTCGCTGATAATGACGAGCGTATGATTTTCTTCGCCCGCGGGGTCATCGAAACGGTTAAGAAACTGGGCTGGGCACCTGATATCGTTCACTGCCACGGCTGGTTTACAAGCCTTTTGCCGGTTTACCTGAAAAAAGCTTTCCGCGATAACCCACTTTTTGCTGAAACGCGCGTCATTACTTCAATCTATGAAGATGAATTCGCAAATCCGCTCAACAAAGACTTCGCTAAAAAAGCCCTCTTCGACGGTGTCGAAAAAGGAGACCTCGAAGCAGTTGCTAAAAGTCCAACTTACGCAAACGTTACACGCCTTGCGGTTGATTATTCCGACGCTATTATCAAAGGTTCGGAGAAAATTAACCCCGAAGTCGAGAAGTATCTTAAGAAATCAGGAAAAAATGTTCTTGAATTCAAAGATCGCGACGCGTATATCGCAGCTTATTCCGAATTTTACGACGCTGTTCTGCAGGAAGAACCGCTGCTCGTTGATTGATATTATGAACAAAACATTTTTTTCTTTTGAAAGTAAAATTTTGTCCCGTAATCACGGGACGAAATTTTTTCTGGCCGTGCTTGTTGTGCTGTTTGCTTCGTGTAAAAAGGAAAGCGACATTGGAATTGACATTCAGCCCGAAGAAGACATTATCGGGTTGTATAGTACCGATACTACCACGTTGCTGACTTACACCGTGCGCGAAGATTCCATCCGCACGGATGAAACGCCAACGGTAGTTATTGGCAAGTACAACGATGAGATCTTCGGTACAAGTACCTGCGGTGTGTTTTCGCAATTTTCTATTCCGAACAACCTGAGCAATATCAACTTTCATTCCAATGGTCCTGCAGTTCTTGATTCCGCAGTACTGATGCTTTCGTACAAGATCGATTACTACGGAGATACAACCGTTCCGCAGAAATTCGATGTGTACCAGATGACGCAAATGATCAACAAGGATTCGCTGTACTATTCCAACCGTCCGAAATCGTTTTACCCAAGTCCAGTCGGCTCGCTGACATTCAATCCAAAGCCGCGCAC
>DATHKF010000777.1:0-2377 GCA_035489505.1 Bacteroidia bacterium
TTGCGGGCCGTATCCAGTTTTTCAGGAAGCGCGCGAAGCTTGGTGAGATTCACGAGCACTTCGTTGTACCGCTTCAGGCGGCTGCATACATAGATCAGGTTGGTGAGTACGCCGAAATACACGTTTGGCTCGTCGCTGAAAATTTCCGTGTTGGCCTCAATGAGTTCCACGTTTGCCGCCAGGTGAAAATGACAATGTTCTGCATCGGAGATCGCGAAATAATACGCGCTGTACGTGTGATGATACATGAACCGCGACCAGACCGTGAGGTTCTCCGGCGATTTATCGCCCAGCGATGCGTCAATGAGTTTCTTGAAATCCTCCAGCTGTTCCGATCCGCGTGCGCGCCCTTTGGTATTGAGCATCATGAACAAACGGCTTTTCACATTCCACAGATCGTTGTAGGTGCGGATGTGATCAGCCACCACGTTGTCTTCGTTGAGTATGGCGAGAATATTCTCTTCCGTCATACCGGCATAGCTGTCTTTCTCCGCCAGCGCTTTTTCCAGCGTGTGCACCTGCACCAGCACGGCGTGCTTCTCGTATTTCTCAGCGAGTTTACGCGCACTCTTCAAACGTTTCGCGCATTGATCGTACAATGTTTTCGTATACAGGATCTCTGCGTAATGCAGTTCTTTCCACAATTGCGCATCAACCGATGAATTGTGATGAAACACGTCGAGGCTCCGCAGGATTGTTTCGTACAATCTTCCTTTGGTGATGCTGAAATTGTTGATGAAAAGCTCTTTACTGAATTTTTTCAGGAGCGCTTCTTCGTCATATTCTTTCACGCGCTCAATGGCATCAAACAAAACCACGTAGTTGTTTTGCTCGCCAATGGTGTGCCGCCCGGCGAAGATTTTGAAGTGGCGTTTTTCCTGCTTGGTGAGCGAGTGGATGAGTTTATGGAGCTGGTCAGATGATTTTCCGGACATGTTTAATTATGGGTCAATTTTGCGGGCTTGTTTTAGCCAATTCAAGGAATTTCCTGGAATGAACATGTTCAACGTGCGAAAGCTTTAAATGCTGCTTAATTGTTATTTTTATGAATAATGGGTGTATTTCAGTACATGTCAAGATAATTGAATTTGACCCATTAAACAACAGGTTCAACGCTTCACAGGACGCGTTTAGACGTGTATAATGATTGATCCGCATGAAAAGCATAAGGAACCTAAACCTTACATCAGTAAGTCTATCGGAATCAAGGGTTAGAACGGGGGCTGCGACAAATGCAACTTTGCCTTGACTAAGGGCATAAACACACACTCGCCCCCCATCCAAACCGCCCCCACAATGAGATCATTTCTACTTCTTCTGCTGCTTGCGTTGATTCCCGCACAAACTTTATTCGCCCAGACTTCCTGGAAAGGAACGGTGAGCACGAACTGGAGCACAGCGTCCAACTGGACAGCCGGTGTTCCAACATCATCAATAGACGCCATTATTGGTGATGTCAACTTCACCGGATCTTTTCATCCCACGATGACTTCGGGCAATACCGTTTTTTGTCGCGCGCTCACCATTGGAACAGGTGCCGTGGCATGCACATTGTCTGTCGGAAGAAATATCAATTGTTACGGAGACGTAACCATTGGTAGCAATGGCACGATCCTGCAAAACACAAATTCACGGATCATCACCGTAAAAGGAAACTGGACCAACAACGGAAACTATGCTGCGACCGGCACAAACACTTCGGTAACCTTCTCCGGGTCTGCGCAGATTATTTCCGGGACAACGAATTTCCGGTCGATCACCATTAACTCCGGCACCACGGTTACGCTCGGCACCAACCTCGCAGTGAGTACAACGCTCTCCATCAGCGGCACACTGGACCCTACTGCGAATCATGTTGTTTCCGGCACGTCTAATCTTACCGTGAATTCAGGAGGAACGTTGCTCGTTAAAGCAGCCACATTTGCAGGAAATTATGCGATCACCGGAATCGTTTCACTGAACGGAAGAAGTACAGTGAATTACGCTTCGTCGAGCATCAACCAGAACATCAGCGCTGCATACACCTACGGTTACCTGCGCATCAGCGGGGGGACAACAAAATTTCTGACTGCAAATTTGCCCGCTCTTAGTGCAACGTCGAGCAACAGCGGCCGCGTTTATGTAGACGCCGGAACATTCGACCTGCAATCTTTCACAGCTAACCGCGGAACAACCGTAAGCGGAGGATACTTCATTGTGGCTATCGGGGCGACTATGAAAATTGGCGGCTCCAATGAATTTCCGCAGAACTATTCTTACGTTTCTGTTGCCTCAAACAGCACGGTCAATTATTGCGGAACAAACCAGGTGATCCGCGATTACAATTACGGCAACCTTGTGTTTGAAAGCTCTGCCGGGGTAGCCATTAAAACCATGC
>DATHKF010000778.1:0-5052 GCA_035489505.1 Bacteroidia bacterium
CTCGAAGAAGCCGGTCCTCACGCATTTTACCGAAGGCCATGAAGGCGTGTGGAACAATCACGTTGAGCTGGGTCTCTGGGCCGACCTCATCGTTATTGCGCCAGCTACGGCCAATACCATTTCGGACCTGCTTCACGGGAAAAGCGAAAACATTCTCCAGGCCGTTTTTCTTTCTGCACGGTGTCCGGTAGCCATTGCACCCGCGATGGACCTCGATATGTACCGGCATCCCGCCACGCAGGAAAACCTCGATGCTTTGAGCCGTCGCGGTACGTTGATCATTCCGCCGGGAACCGGTGAACTGGCCAGTGGACTGGTAGGAGAAGGACGCATGGCGGAACCGGAGGAAATATATTCCTTCATCGGGACAACTTTATTGCATGCAAACCGTCTTTCAGGAAAGAAAGTCCTGCTCACGGCTGGTCCAACGTACGAACCAATTGACGCCGTACGTTTTGTAGGCAATTTTTCTACCGGTAAAATGGGAATCGCATTGGCAAACACATTGGCGCAGCAGGGAGCAGAAGTAACGTTGGTTTGCGGACCGACCAAAGAAAAAAACATTGATCACCGCGTGCATAAAATTGATGTGGTTACGGCTAAAGAAATGTTTGACGTGTGCGTGGAGAAATTTCCGGGTTCAGATGCCGCTGTTCTGACTGCAGCCGTTGCAGATTTTCGTCCAAAGACAACCGCGAAAGGAAAGATCAAAAAAGAAGAGGGCGGACTTTCATCCATTGAACTGGAGCAAACGCAGGATATCCTGGCTACGCTGGGAGGAATGAAAAAAAGCGGGCAGGTGCTGGCCGGATTTGCACTTGAAACAGACAATGAAGCAGCCAACGCGCAAGGCAAACTGAAGCGAAAAAATCTTGATTTTATCGTGATGAATTCGTTGCGCGACGATGGGGCCGGATTTGGCACCGATACAAATAAAATAACGGTCTTTTCCAGCGCCGGAAAAACCCATAACTTTGAGTTGAAACCTAAAAGTGAAGTGGCACAGGATATTTCTGACATCCTCTTCTCATACCTGTCCGAAAGGACTCCAACGGAGAACAAATGAAAAAACTGGTTGCGATTTTTGTTGTTGCATGTGCGTTCATCACGGAATCTTTCGGACAGGAACTGAATTGCCAGGTGCAGGTGGTTTCCCCGCAGATACAGGGTACTACCGAGAAACGGATTTTTGATAACCTTCAAAAAGCCGTTTTCGAGTTCCTGAATAATACGAAATGGACGACCGATATTTTTTCTATCGAAGAGCGAATCAGCTGCTCGATGTTCATCAACATCACTGAAAAACTTTCTACTGACGAATACAAAGCAACTGTGCAGATCCAGTCGACGCGCGCCGTTTACAAATCGTCGTACAACACCGTTCTGCTCAATCACAACGATGCCGATTTCCAATTCCGTTACGTGGAATTCCAGCCGCTGGATTTTTCCATGAACACGTTCAACAGCAATCTCACTTCGGTGATGGCGTTTTATGCGTATACCATCATCGCCATGGATTACGATTCCTATTCACTGAATGGCGGAACACCGTGGTGGCAGAAAGCGCAGACGATTGTTTCGAATGCACAAAACGCCATTGAAAAAGGATGGAAGTCCATGGAGAGTACCAAGAACCGTTACTGGCTCGTGGAGAACATGCTTCAACCCACATTTGTGCCGATGCGTGAATGTATGTACAAGTACCACCGCCTTGGATTTGATCTCATGTATTCCGATGTTGCGGCTGGCCGTGCTGTTGTACTCGAAGCGTTGCAGGGACTCGAAGCCATTCATAACCAGCGCCCGCTTTCCTTCCCGATGCAGATGTTTTTCAATGCCAAATCCGATGAGATCGTGAAGCTTTTCACAGGAGGATTGCAGGAGGAAAAGGCAAAAGTGGTTCCGCTGCTTCAGAAGATCGATCCCGGTCATGGGATTGTGTACCAGAATATCAACCGCGCCCAGTAATCCCTGAAAGGGTTTACCAAAGTATCACGTGATTCTCCATAAACCCTTTCAGGGTTTTTGAATAACTTTGGTACGGTTTTGGTTTTACTGCCATAAATTACCGACCTATGAAAACATCTACATTCCGCCCGGCGGCGCTGAAGCTGCTGATTGCCGGTTTTATTTCTGCGCTATTTCTTGCACCGTCCTGCAAAATGGGCAGCAAAAGCCTCATGGTACTCGAACCTGCTGAGGTTTCTCTTCCGGCGCATATCCAGAAATTTATTCTCGCCGACCGTACCCGGCCTGAAAAAGGCAATGGTCAACAGGCCATTAATATCATCGAAGGCATTTTGACCGGGGAAGGCATTTTTCAGGACAAATGGGCTTCTGAGGACTGCATCGAAGGATTGCGTCAGAAACTGACGTTGACACCGCGCTTTACAGTGACTGTAGCCGCATTGGACACAGCATTGAAGGGAACAGGTCGTCGCCAGGTGAAACCGCCACTGGATTGGGTTACGGTGGCTAAACTGCTCGGCAATGATAGTTCGGCAGCGCTGGTTGTGCTCGAAGCATTCGATTCCAACACAAACCTCTTTAACGAAGTCGTTCAAACCACGCAACGTGGACCCGACGGCACGAACATCCAGGTTCCGGAGTACCGTGCGCATGGAAAGATCCAGGTGTACACCGTTTGGAGAACATACGATCTGAAAACGAGGACAATCGCCGACCAGTTTACACAGGAAAGCTGGCAGCAGTACGACGGCAGCGGAAGAACACTCTCGGAAGCGGAAAGCCGTTTGCCAGCCCGTCGCGATATGGTAAGCCGCGCCGGAGTTCATGCCGGTCAGGAATACGGTCACCGGATCTCTCCGCAGTGGGTGCCGGTTACGCGTGAGTATTACCGCAAAGGAAGCCCGGAACTGAAGAATGCCGCACGTTTGGTCCGTTACGACAACTGGAAAGCCGCCGCAGAAGCCTGGAATAAACTGGCCAGCAGTTCAGATCCTAAAGTTGCACGCCGCGCCAGCTTCAACATGGCACTTGCTGCAGAACAAACCGGTGATATCGATCTCGCCATCCAGTGGGCAGAACGTGCCGCGCAAATGGGCGACCGTCGTGCACCACGTTATGTGCAGATTCTCCAGATGAGAAAGTGGCAGAATGATAAGTTGAAAGAGCAGATGAAAGGCAAGCAATAAAATTAAGGTTAAAAGTTTTTGAGTTTCTGGTTAAGAAGTTCCCGGTTTACGCGAACTTTTTAACCAGAAACTTTTTTAACCCATTTCTCTCCTAAGGAATACGGCACGTTCTCCGTTCCAGTATCTTTGTAAGGTGTACAGGTACGTTCTCCGACCATTCTTCTTCCTCGTTGATCCCGAAAAAATTCACCACTTCGTTTTCGGAAGCATTAAATTCCTCATGCGGATTCCCGGCTTCAAAGCATTGTTTGGCCTCTTGTATGCCGTTGAAGACAAACGCCTGGAGCGAACCGTTTTCGGAATAACATTTCCAAATCCAGTGGGGCTTGCGGCTGGTCTTGACAAAGACGCCAAAATGTTTGACGAGCTCGGTATTCTTGGATTCGGTTTCATCGAGATTGGCACATTGACTCCGAAACCACAACCGGGAAATGAAAAACCGAGAATGTTTCGCCTGCGCGAAGATTCGGGACTCATCAACCGGATGGGATTCAACAACGAAGGAGTTGTGGCTGCTGCAGAGCGCTTGAAACACCGCAAAACCAAAGTGATCGTTGGCGGAAACATTGGAAAAAATAAAGTCACGCCCAATGAAGATGCCGTAAATGATTACGAATCGTGTTTTGAAACGCTGTTTCCTTACGTCGATTATTTTGTGGTGAATGTGAGTTCACCGAATACGCCGAATCTTCGCGAACTGCAGGATAAAGCTCCGCTTACGGAATTGCTGAACCGCGTAAAAGCGCTGAATGCACGGAAGACAAATCCAAAACCGGTTTTGCTGAAAATTGCACCCGATCTCACAGACACACAACTCGACGATATCATTGAAATTGTAAAGACCACGAAGATTGATGGTGTTGTAGCAACGAATACGACAATTTCGAGGGAAGGGCTCCGCACTCCGGACTCCACGCTCCAGACTATTGGCATGGGCGGACTGAGCGGAAAACCATTGACGAAACGTGCTACGGAAGTGATCCGTTACCTGCACACGAAATCGGGAGGGAGTTTTCCAATCATCGGAGTTGGTGGAATTCATTCGGCAGAAGATGCACTGGAGAAAATTGAAGCGGGTGCGGTGCTGGTGCAGCTGTACACTGGATTTATTTACGAAGGACCGAAATTGATTACGAGAATTAATAAGGCGCTCCTGGAAAAGGCGGCGCGAAATGTGAACTAACAATTTTCCATTCCCAGTTTTCCAAAACCTGGAACGTTGAAAATCGAAAATTGAAAATCAGAAATTGAATCATGAGCGAAGTAAAACTGGTAGAATGCCCCCGCGATGCAATGCAGGGAATAGAAACATTCATTGAAACAGAAAAGAAAGCAGCATACATCAATCAATTGCTGAAATGCAATTTTGATACAATGGATTTCGGAAGTTTCGTTTCGCCGAAAGCCATTCCTCAAATGCGCGATACCGCCGAACTGCTGGAAATGCTTGACCTTGGAATATCGAACACTAAACTCCTGGCCATTGTTGCCAACAAACGTGGCGCACAGGAGGCATTGGATTTCGGAGAGATCGAATACCTCGGGTACCCGTTTTCAATTTCCGAAACATTCCAGCAGCGGAATGCCAATTCCACCATTGCGGAATCACTGGTGCGCGTGGATGAAATCCAGTCGCTGTGCGTGAAGAAAAAACGCAAGCTGGTTGTGTACATTTCCATGGCATTTGGTAATCCGTACGGTGATGCCTGGAACCCCGACGTGGTTGTACACTGGATGAAAGAACTCGCCTGGCGCGGAATTGAAACCGTTGCATTGTCGGATACGATCGGAGTTTCCACACCGGGGACGATCACGCAACTGTTCTCAGGAATTATTCCGGAATTCAACCGCGTTACCATTGGCGCGCATTTACACACCACACCCGACACGTGGAGAG
>DATHKF010000779.1:0-3034 GCA_035489505.1 Bacteroidia bacterium
TTTGAGCTGGGCCTCAGGCCCTTTCCCACTGATTCGCAGATTACGCAGATTTAAAAAATTAAATGCGGAGTGTTCAATAAATTCTATTCATTGACATTCCCGTGAATGAAGAAAAACTAATCCTAAAATCTGCGTAATCTGCGAATCTGTGGCGACACGCCGAAGGTGCACAACAACACTTACCCTGGTCTGCCAGCAAACGGTAGTGTCTCAGTTTGGATATTAAGCGTTTATGAAAACCGCTTAAGCGGTTAAACGTATATGGGCTATCAGCAATCTAGCTCAACGGTTTTAACCGTTTCCATTCCACAAATATTAACGGGCACTTCAAACTGATACACTACCCAGCAAACAAAAACGCTTATTCTTTTTCCGAAAAAAACGTACCTTACAGGGAATGAAAAGAATGCTCGCTTTTCTTTTGCTGATTTTACCGGGGATGATACTCCCGGTTGTTGCGGGCACCCACCGGAATGAGCATTCAATCCCCGACCGCATTTCGTCGGTATCCGGTTCATCTTCACGAACCGATCAACTGGCAGATCCGCAGGATGAGATCAATCTCTTTGCAACACCTTCCACCGACCATCAGTTCCGCACACCCGAGAAATCAAACACGAAATTCCGGGGGCTCAAACGCGGATGTTCCCTGGATGCATTCACGGGTCATTTCCGGTGTGCACCGGTTAAGCAATCCAAATCTCCCGATTCCGGGCAGGATTTACGGCTTCGCCTGTTTTGCATAATGCGTTGTTAGTTTTCCGCTGACGAAGCAGGTCAATCAACCTTAATTTATTTATTACTTTATCCCGTCAATCGCAGTCGTTCACCGGCTGTATCGACCGGGTCATCATTCAATACCCGTTAATAATTAATTTGTATGAAAAAAACACTCAGCGCTCCGGTCATTGGAACGATCAGCAGAAAATTAGTGAGCGGAGAAGTTCGTGGACTCCTTCTCATGCTTATAGGCGTCCTCTCCGCGAGTTTTGGTCTCAAAGGATTTGTTCTTCCCAATGAATTTCTCGATGGTGGTGTCACCGGAATTTCTCTTCTCGTTAGCCGGCTTACCGGCTGGTCATTGCCAGTACTCATCGTGGTGATCAATCTTCCATTCATTCTTCTCGCGGTACGTCAGTTCAACGTAGGCTTTGCCATAAAAACATTCGGCGCCATTTGTTTACTTGCAGCCTGCGTTGCCTTCCTTCCGTTTGAAGCCGTTACCAGTGATCGTTTGCTCGTGTCGGTGTTTGGCGGATTCTTCCTCGGCCTGGGCATTGGATTGTGCATCCGCGGTGGCTGCGTGATCGACGGAACTGAAGTTCTCGCGGTTTACACCGGCAGAAAAAGCGGGCTCAGTATCGGTGACGTGATCCTGATTATGAACGTGGTTATTTTCAGCGTGGCTGCATTCAAGTTCGGATTGGAAACCTCACTGTACTCGATGCTGATTTATTTTTCGGCATCGAAAGCCATCGATTTCGTTGTACACGGTATCGAAGAGCACACAGGCGTTACTATTGTTTCCGTGAAGAGCGATGCGATCAGGGAAATGATCATTGATAAAATGGGACGGGGCGTTACCATTTTTGTAGGTAAAGGAGGATACGGCAAACATGGAAAACGCAACGACATTGATGTGGTGTATACCGTGATCACACGCCTGGAAATTGCGCGCCTCAAGAACGAGATCGAGCAGATCGACGAACATGCGTTTATCATTTACCAGAGCATCAATGATACGAGTGGTGGGATGGTGAAGAAACGTCCGCTGCAATAATGTGCTGATTTGCTAATGGATTTCGGTGGGAAGGACGAATTATATTCGAGGTTCAACCACATGGGAACTCGTTTCCGTGGTTGACGTAGCCGGTCGCGAGATCGGTACAATCATGAACGGCAACCAGATCCTGTTCGATGAGCCATCGGGGATTTATTTCATCACTGTGGCGGTGAACGGAGCGCATTCGGTGCATAAAGTGCTCTCTGCGAAGTAAAAAGTGCCATTTTCGGTTTGTGCCTGCGGCAGCAAGGAATTTTTTAAAAAGTTCCCTTTCACTTCGTTCAAGGGACATGTGACTCCTCCGGAATCAAGCGTACACAGTTATGACCCTGAAGGGGTCAAAAAAAGAAAATTCCTTGCTGCCGAAGGCGTAAATCGTACATCCCAAAATCGTAATTCGTAAATCCCCTGCGTACCTTTGTACAAATGTCAGAATCACCAAAAAAGAACATCCGTTCCCTCACGCAGGATGAGTTGAAGCAGTTTTTCACCGATCATGGGGAAAAAGCATTTCGTGCGAAACAGGCGTGGGAATGGATCTGGATGAAATCGGCGCGGGGTTTTGAGGAGATGTCGAATCTTTCCAAAGAAACACGTGCGTTGCTTACCGAACATTTTTCGTTCCCGGTGGTAACGATCGATAATTTCCAGGTGAGCAAAGACCGCACAATTAAAAGCGCATTCCGCCTGCACGATGGAAATATCGTGGAAGGTGTACTCATTCCTACCGACACGCGCATCACAGCCTGCATTTCATCACAGGTAGGTTGCAGTCTCACGTGTAAATTTTGCGCCACCGGAAAAATGGACCGCCTGCGCAATCTCGATCCGGAAGAAATTTACGACCAGGTTGTGCTCATCCGCAACCAGGCACAGGAGCGATACAATCACTCGCTGACGAATATCGTGTACATGGGCATGGGAGAACCCCTGCTCAATTACAAAAACATGATGGAGTCCATCGACCGGATCACTTCCCCGGATGGATTGGGCATATCGCCGCAACGCATTACGGTTTCTACCGCAGGTATTGCGAAAATGATCCGCAAGCTGGGCGACGACGAAGTGAAATTCAATCTCGCGTTGTCGTTACATGCGGCGAATGATACGAAGCGGAATCACATCATGCCAATCAATGAGCAGAATTCGCTCGACGCATTGGCCGATGCATTGAATTATTTTTACGAAAAGACCGGAACGCGCGTCACGTTTGAATTCAATGCATCGGCCAATGCGTCGAGCGAATTCTGC
>DATHKF010000780.1:0-2219 GCA_035489505.1 Bacteroidia bacterium
GTGGATGATTTCAGCCCCGATAAAACCGTAGCTATCCTGAAGGAATTCGAAGGGCAAGGCTCCCGTTCAAAGTTTGTGTACCACACCCGGAATACGGGACGCGGCGGCGCCATCAAATCGGGTTATGCCGTTGCAGAAGGAGACCTGATCGGTTACCTCGACATTGATCTTGAGATCAGTCCACTTTACATCAGCGAAATGGTTGCCAAACTGGAAACGTACGACGTTGTTATCGGGAACCGTTCTTATTTCTCACAGATATCTTTCAATTCGCTGCTGAGAAATGTGCTCAGCCGGATGTATAAACGGATCAGTCGCGGTGTGCTGAAACACCCGTATGCGGATACAGAAGTTGGCTTCAAATTTTTTCGCAGGGACAAAGTGGTGTCGTTCTTTCTCGAAGTACAAAACGATCACTGGTTCTGGGATACGGAATTCATGATGCTGGCTTTCAAAAACAAGCTGAAGGTTTGTGAACTGCGCGTAGAATTCATCCGCAACAAACGAAAAACATCAACGGTTAACCTGTACAGCGATACACGGAAATACGTGAAAGAATTGTACCGTTACAAAAGAAGGATGTAATGCAAAGCCCGATCTATTGGCATCCGTTCCTGTATCATACGGCTATGAAAATGTCGTACGGCGAACGTTTCCTGGAACGGTATACATCGCTTGACCGTCACATTCCCGCGGACTGCAATTTGTTTGAAGCCTGTATGGGCGATGCGTTTTTCTACCGGCACTACCTGAAGAAAAAGAACGTGAATTATTCCTGCGGCGATATCAATCCCGTGTTTGTCAATAAAGCGAAACAGAACAAGATCGACGCGCGGTTGCTGAACCTGGCGAATGATCCGCTTCCAAAAACCGATTATATCCTGATGCAGGCGAGTCTTTCATATTTCATTCCGCAGGAAGATGTGATTATCCGCAAACTTCTCGCGGCTTGCAATAAACAGGTGATCCTTTCGGAAAGCATCGATAACCTGAGCAATTCGGGTTCATCGCTGAAATCGTGGGCGGGAACTTTTCTTTCGAAAGCCAAAGCCGGACAATCGAAAATCAAATTTACTTCGGAAACTTTGCGCGAATCATTCCGTGCTTTTGAACCCAACATCAAGGTGTGGGAAGAAAATGCTGCAACCCGGGAAGTGATTATTGTTTTAGAACCTTGATCCGGCGCAGGATAAATTCGAAAAACACAGCCGCGTAAATAATGAAAATCGGGTACGCGTAAATGAAATACCGTTTTTCACAGAACCGGAATCCGAAACAAAGCACCACTGCCAGCATAACCGGGATGATCCAGAGATAACCGCCGTTCCTGAATTTCCGAAATACCATACAGCAGACAAAACCAAGCGAGATCAGAATGAACAAACCGCTCTGCCCTATTTTGTAAACGAGTTCGTACCACTGTTTGCGCTGGAGAAGTTCAACACCGTCGTGACAGAAAGCGTCCACCGCAATTTTTACCGGGGAAATGACATAATAGTAGGCCGGTTTTTCTTCCATAAATCCGTTACGCATGGCAACGAAAAGGCTGTCGGCAATCCGGTCATCTTCTACACTTCCGGTCAATGTTTTTGTGCCGTAATGGTATTTCGCCAGTTCCAGTTTTTCTTTGGTCACGCTTTCGCAGAGGATAGAATTCGGAATTTCATACGTGCTGAATTTCTCCAGGTTCGGATCAAACCAGCAACCGGCGGCACTGTAATCCCAGGCAATGAAATTTTCGCCCACCGCAGTGAGAAAATACCGCAGGCTGATATCCGAAGACGTGTAATGATACCCGGCGTTGACACTTTCCTGGAAAACGATCAGCTTTTTGCTCACCACGTAATTCCGCACGGTCCATGGAGCAATGAACAGGACAAGCGGAATAAAAAACAATACGGCCTGTTTGAGTTTGCCCACCAAAGGTTTTGTCGCGGGGTTGAAATAAATATTCACCAGCACAAATAAACCAATGGCCGGAAGCAGGAAAGGCCGCATGCAGATTACGTATGAAAGCAATAACGCGGCAAAAATGAAATGTCGTTTTCGATGCAGCTTCAGCCAGAGGAAGAAACTGTACAACCCGAAGATGAGAAACGATTGCGAAAGGCTTTCCGTGAGCACACGGGGCGTATAAACGGAAGCCCAGGCCAGGCAGCAGTAACACAGAAACGCAATCCAGGCAACCGGCCTGCTACCTGTGAGCAAAAGGACGAGAT
>DATHKF010000781.1:0-3957 GCA_035489505.1 Bacteroidia bacterium
CGTAGGCGCTTCGTAATAGCCGCAAAGCCGCAGAGTGCGCAAAGGAATTCGCAAAGCTTTTTGAATTACCGCGAAGGGCGCCGCGGAACCAAAGAATCACTGCGTGATTTGTTTTTAATTTTACCGTGGACGCAGAGCACGAAGCTTTTAAGAGAGCAATGGTCGCGGAGCAGAAACTCTGCGACCATGGCTAACTCAAACATCAAAACTCCGCGCCTCTGCGCCGCGGTGAAATTTTCAGTCTCCAATTACGCCGCGATCCTCGCAGTTAAAATATTCCTTCGCGAAACCTTTGTGACCTCTGCGGCTTTGCGTCTATTGCCTTACATTTGTTCAAATTTCAGTGTATGAACAAAGTAGTAGCAAGCGCCGATGAAGCCATTCGCGACATCGCCGACGGTTCGGTTATTATGCTCGGCGGTTTTGGCCTCTGCGGTATCCCCGAAAATTCAATTTCCGCACTCATTCGCAAAGGCGTAAAAAATCTTACCTGCATTTCAAACAATGCCGGCGTCGACGATTTCGGTATCGGACTCATGCTGCAGACGCGGCAGGTGAAAAAAATGATCGCGTCCTACGTGGGAGAAAATGCGGAGTTCGAACGCCAGCTCCTGAGCGGAGAACTGGAAGTGGACCTGGTTCCGCAAGGAACTTTGGCTACGCGTTGCATGGCTGCGAAATACGGTATGCCTGCGGTGTGGCTGCGCGCAGGATTCGGAACAGAGATCCAGGAAGGCAAAGAAGTTCGTGAATTCGATTTCCAGGGAGAGAAGCACAACTTCCTCCTGGAGCACGCGTTCAATGCCGACTTTTCCATTGTGAAAGCATGGAAGGGAGACCGTTTCGGAAATCTTGTATTCCGTAAAACAGCACGCAATTTCAACGACCCGATGACGGGTGCGGCAAAAATTACCATTGCCGAAGTGGAACAACTCGTTGAGCCCGGAGAGCTCGATCCGAACTCGATTCATATCCCGGGAATTTTTGTTCAACGGATTTTCAAAGGAGAGAATTACGAAAAACGGATTGAGCAGCGGACCGTTCGCAAGAAAGCGTAACAGGAACCACAAACGCGTCACACCTCGGCTCCGCTCGGTCTGACAATCATCTTCGGATGAAAACGTCTGTCAGACTGAGCGGAGCCGAAGTCGGCACATTAGCATATTAACACATTATTCCATTAGCACATTAGACCATGCTCGATAAAACAGGAATCGCAAAACGTATCGCACAGGAACTCCGCGATGGTTACTACGTCAATCTCGGAATCGGAATTCCAACTTTGGTGGCGAATTATATTCCCAATGGAATGACGGTTATGCTCCAATCGGAAAACGGAATGCTCGGTATGGGCCCGTTTCCTTTTGAAGGAGAAGAAGATCCCGACCTGATCAACGCAGGCAAACAAACGATCACAGAAATTCCGGGCACCGCGTATTTCGATTCGGCGATGAGTTTCGGAATGATCCGCGCAGGAAAAGTGGATCTCACTATTCTCGGTGCAATGGAAGTGAGCGAGAATGGTGATATCGCCAACTGGAAAATTCCCGGAAAGATGGTAAAGGGAATGGGTGGCGCGATGGATCTTGTTGCCGCAGCGAAAAATATTATCGTGGCCATGCAGCACGTAAACAAAGCCGGGGAATCGAAATTGCTTCCGGCGTGTTCGTTGCCGTTGACCGGTGTTCGTTGCGTGAAGAAAGTTGTGACCGAACTCGCCGTGCTCGACATTGTTCCCGGAAGAGGATTCGTTCTGCTTGAACGTGCCCCGGGAATTTCCGTGGACCAGGTGCGTAATGCAACGCTGGGAAAACTGATTGTTGAAGGAGAGATTCCGGAAATGAACATCAACTGAGTCTGTGCCTGCATGCGGGCCGAAGCGTCTGCGTGATATTTTTCTCATTTAAACAAGCTGCTTCATTCAATGACGAACAAACAAGTCAAGTACATGCTGCTGGTAAGCGGCTCCCTGCTTTTCGTGTACATCGTTCTTCGCGCAGCAATGGTTTCATTCACGCACGATGAAGCCGTTTCGTTCAGCCAGTATGCCATCCGTTCCTGGGAGAAAATATTCAAAGACACCAACGCAAACAATCACCTGGTTAATTCAATCTGGATGCGTGTTTGTGTCGACTGGTTTGGTGCGAATGATTTTCTTTTCCGTCTTCCCAATGTCATCGCCGGAGGGTGCTACATTTTATTTTCCGGCTTGCTCGTGTACCGTCTGAATATGGCGGCCCATTTCAAAGTCGCCGCTTTTTTACTGATCAACGGGCACACGCTGGCCCTCGAATTTTTCTCGCTCGCACGCGGGTATGGCCTGTCGTTGGGCTTCATCATGATTACGCTGTATTTTGTATTTCGCCTTTTCGAAACGCGAAAAATTCTGCTCTATTCTTTCTTATCAACGGTCACAATTTGCCTTGCCGCCATTTCCAGTTTTACGGTGATGAATTTCGCGTTGTATTGTGTCGTGGCTGTTTTCTTTACCGGCTTGCTCCTGCTTCCGTGGAAAAGTGCAGGTAAAAAAGCACTCGCGTTTCTCGTAAGCGCACACACCGTGATTTTTGTGGGAGGGTGTTGCTTTATGCTCATGCTTGTGAAAATGCTTTTGCACATGCAGGAAGATCAAACACTTTATTTCGGCGCTCCCACATTGGACGACTCGGTGTGGTCGGTAACGTATGGAAGTTATTCCGGGATCGATCAGCGTATTCCCGGAATCACCGACTGGCTGACGTGTGCGTCCATTGTGTTTTTCGCGTTGTCGTGTTTGTTCACCCTGTTCCATGTGCGAAAATTCAAGAGCGAACCTGTAAGCGGGTTCGGAATTTTTGCTGTCGCTGGCCTTGCCGCCTGCATTGGAGCGCATGTCATCCAGAACCAATACATGGATGTGCTTTATCCGCTTGCACGCACGGGAGTATATTGGTTACCGTTGTTCTCCGTTGCCGTGGTTTGCGGTTTCCTGCTTTCACCGGAACGTGTGCGTCGTTTCACCGGATTTATTTTCATGGCATTTTGCATTTTTCCTGTTCTTTCCACGCTGTTTTTTATGAATTACTCCCGGACATTTTCATGGCCGGAATGTGCTGATGTAGATGTGGCTATGCAGGCACTCATTCTCGATGCAAAATCCCGGCAACAACCTTCCAACCGCGCAAGCGTTTCCTGCGGATTTGAACTATTGCCGGTAGTCAATTATTACATCTGCACGGAAAATGCCCGGAACATCAATATCATCATGCACGAAGAGCGTGGCTTCCAGTTCGGACGCAATTATTATTTTCTTTCGGTAACGGATTCATCGATCGCGCCGGGAGATTTTCCCGAGATCTACAGGGGCAACACCCATCGCGTGATCCGCGTGGACGAAAATGCGCAGCGGCAATTGCTGTCGATCGACTCCGCTGATTTTGAAATACCCGGAAATGAAACACCGGCACCGGGACACACCGGCAAATTCAGCGGAAGCATCGGCGATTCCTTTCGTGATTCGCGCGCCCTGTACGACACGATACGTGATACATTGCCCGCGCAAACGGAATACAGGATTGATGCATGGATCAACAGAAGTGATTGTCACGTTCATCCTACGCTGATCATTAGTGCAGACCGAAGCGGCCAAAATGTAAACTGGAGAATAATCTCCCTGCACAATCAATCCGGTGAAAAAAACACCTGGGTGCATGTAAGCTGCAGCGTGTTCCTGACCACTGAACTTTATCCGGGCGATGTACTCATGATCTATCTCAGCAACTTCGAAAAAGCACCGATGTTGGTTGATGATTTTTCGCTGTGGCGTTATGCGCAATAACATGTCTTCAACAGGCTTGCATAAGAAACGGTTGAAACCGTTTTGACAAATGTACCAGTTCCATTGCCGGGGGCTTAAGCCCCCGGCAATGGGTGTCGCTCGGCTACTCAACCACTTCAGCGGTTTTCATCAACGCTTTG
>DATHKF010000782.1:0-5538 GCA_035489505.1 Bacteroidia bacterium
GCAACTGGAAGAAAAAGTTCCGGAAGTGAAATTCGTTGCCGGAAGAAAAATGGCATTCATCCGTACGTCAGAAGGAATTTTCGCCATCGAGGACCGGTGTCCGCACAATGGATTTTCACTTTCACAAGGCACAACAACGGAGGATGGATTGAGCATCGTATGTCCATTACACCGTTACCAGTACAACATGAAAACCGGGCGTTGCAGTCACGGTTCCGGTGGTGCAGCTCATGTTTTTCCTGTTGAAGAACGGGAAGACGGGCTTTACATTGGGATTGAGGAGACGCGGTGGGGCTGGTGATGTTAATGTGCTAATTAATAATGTGCCAATGTGCTCGTCATACCTCGGCTCCGCTCGGTCTGACAAGCGGACATGATCATAAGTCTTGTTTCGAGATGTGGAAATCGTCCTTCACACACCACACATGTATTGAAACCGTTTGTCAGACCGAGCGGAGCCGAGGACTGACGGTGCGGTGGGCACGTGCATATTAGCAAATTAACCCATTAGCACATTAAATCTTAACTTTGTCCACAACAAAACGCCACCTCATGTCGGTCCATAAAAAGGAAGTAAAGAGAGTCACTACCAATGTGCTGCAGGAAATGAAACGCAAGGGCGAAAAGATCGCGATGCTTACTGCATACGATTATACGACTGCCACCATTGTGGATGCGGCCGGTATCGACGTAATCCTTGTGGGTGATTCTGCTTCCAACGTAATGGCCGGTCACGAAACCACATTACCAATTACACTCGACCAGATGATCTATCACGCATCGAGTGTGGTTCGTGGCGTTACACGTTCACTGATCGTTGTTGATTTGCCGTTCGGTTCGTACCAGGGCAACTCGAAGGAAGCTTTGAATTCTTCGATCCGCATCATGAAAGAGTCGGGAGCGCATGCTGTGAAAATGGAGGGTGGGGCAGAAGTGAAAGAATCGGTGGAACGTATTCTCACTGCGGGAATCCCGGTAATGGGCCACCTCGGACTTACACCACAATCGATTTATAAATTCGGTACGTACACCGTGCGTGCGAAAGAAGACGACGAAGCGGAACGCTTGTTGAAAGATGCGCATGTACTCGAAGCCGCAGGTTGTTTTGCGCTGGTGCTGGAAAAAATTCCGGCTACGCTCGCTGAAAAAGTGGCGAAACAATTGTCGATCCCGGTGATTGGAATTGGAGCAGGTGGTGGAGTAGACGGACAGGTACTCGTTTACCACGACATGGTTGGATTGACGAAGGAGTTTCACCCGCGTTTTCTTCGTCGCTACGCGAACCTGCATGAAGAAATTAAAGGTGCAGTTGCGAATTACGTTTCCGATGTGAAGTCGAAAGATTTTCCGAACGCGAACGAGCAGTATTAGGAGTTTGGGGTTTCGGGTTGAAAAAGTTTGGAGTTTCGGGTTGGAATCAGTTTCACTGTAGCAGTGTCTTTAATTCGTTGGTACTGCAACATTGAAACACGGTGAACCGCAACATAACCCGAAACTTTTTAACCCCCAAACCCGAAACTCTAAAGCGTTTTCCCTCCATGCATATTCACCAGCCACATCAACTGCCCGATATGATTATTCTCGTGGCGGATGTGATGCATGATGGTATTGCGCATGGTTTTTCCACCCAAAACTTCCCAGCTGATTTTGTTTTCAGCATCGAGGTTCGCCGGATCCATTGCAGTGAGATGATCCATGCTTAACTGGTGCACTTTATTGAAGCCCACGTAAATTTCTTCGAAAGAAACGCCGGAGTTTTCTCCATCCTCAGCTGGTTTTCCGATTCCGAAATGTTTCAGCCACGGCAACTCCGGGTTCGGTCCACCGGTGGAACGAAGGATCAGGCTGTTTTGTCCCCACGCCATGTGCGCGTACTGCCAATATACGCTGTTGAGTTTCTTTCCGTTCACTTCAAAGCGTATTTGAAAATCCGGCTCTTTGCCTTCGAGACGTTTCAATGCAAAATGTGCGAGCTTCCGTGTGGCGTCAACCATATTGCGGAGCGTGGTGAGTTCTGTTGACATTATCGTGGTTTAGTTTTTTTTCCTGCCGGTAAGTTTGCTGATCAGTTCAGAATTGCGTCCTATTTCGTAGAATAGTTCAAGAACAATATGCGCATTGATATCCATATTCAATGTAAAAACTGCGCGTGCTTTGCGTTCGGTCTGCGTGAAAAGAGTAACCTGCCCCATTTCGACTTCACATTCCATGTCTTCCCATGGAACAAGAAAATCGCTGTTGCTCCCGAATAAAGGGCGATGCGGAATCGTAATTCCATAGCGGGAGAACATAACCTTATTAATTTCTACCGCCATGCCCAGGGAAATTTTGGAAATGGTTTCCTGCAGGATACGATTGCCGAAACACTTCCAGATTTCTTCCGTAATCCGTTGATCTGCATCCAAAGGATTGGGTGAGCCAAGCAAAGCATTCACAAACGTGAACTTGATCCGGTCTTCCGACGAATCAACGAACTCAAACCGGTATTCTGTGTTGGCTTTTATTCCGCTCACGCGCGTTTCCGTAGCGCCATATGCGAAGCCCGTAATCTCCGCACACATCATCTGAGTTTCATCGTAGATGATACTTTCTTCGTCAATGGAGAAATCTTTTTTCACAAGAAAACCTGTCATCAGTTCTGCTTCGTAGGCCATGTGTTAATATAGAGCGTGGATTAATGGTACACGGAAAACACAGAATACACAGAATTTCACGAAATATTTAGAGTGTAACTAGTGTTTTTTTTCGTCGTCCGGATTAAATACCTCGTTGGGAATAAAACCGCTTGAAGTGATTTTTTTGTCGTTCGTGAAAATTTTGCGTTTGAATGTTCCGAATGTACCAAAGTTCAACAGCAGGCCAACTTCCAATTTTGAAGCCTTTAAATAATTCAGCAGTTGTGCTTCATGTTCGCTTACGATCGAGGAGCCTGCCTTGAGCTCGACAATAACTTTTCCGTTTACGATAATGTCAGCGAAATATTCTCCTACAATTTGATTTCTGTAATAGACAGTAATCGGCTTCTGCTTTTCGCATGTCAATCCCAGTTCTGTCAATTCAATAATTAAAGAATTTTCATAAACTCTTTCGCTAAAGCCATGCCCCATGTCCTTAAATACAGTAAAGAATGCTTTTAAAATCTTATCGGTAATATCCTGGTGCAACATTTCCATCGTATTGACTTTAAGTTATGCTTTCTGTGTTGTTCCGTGTATTCCGTGAATTCTGTGTACCATTAAACTACGACTGGTTTTTCAATTTAACCATCGTCAGGATCGTCGCTATCGCCACCGTATCTCCGGTCGCGCCTTCAACGCCCAATTGGTCGCGCACATCCTGCGGGCTTGCATCATACACATCCACCACCCATTTCACAATTCCGCATTTCACTTCGGAACCGTCAGCAGCTTTCAGCGGTTTATCGTTTTCGATTTTTTCTTTGCACGTAAAACGAACGCCAATGCTCATGCCCGGATAAATCGGCTTGGTGAAACGGCACTCGTCAATTCCGTAGTTGAGCAGCACAGGTCCTTTCGGCGGATCAACAAACAAACCGGCAGCACGCGAAAGAATAAAATATCCGTGAGCAACCGTGCGTTTGAAAATGGTTCCGTCAAGCGATTTCGGATCCATGTGCGCGTAAAATTTATCGCCACTCAGGTTCGCGAAATCGAGGATGTCGCTTTCAGTAACGGTATGCGTTTGCGTAATTTCTGTTTCACCTACTTCGAGGTCTTCGAAGTACTGGCGGAACGGATGGATTCCTTTGTCAATGTATTTCGCGCCGTACTGGTATTGATTCGTTACCGCGGTCAGCATCGTTGGTGATCCCTGGATGGCTGTGCGCTGGAGATAGTGAAACACGCCGCGTTTGCCGCCCATTTCTTCTCCGCCACCTGCGCGCCCCGGACCTCCGTGAACAAGCATGGGCATTGGAGAGCCGTGACCGGTACTTTCTTTTGCGCACTCACTGTTGAGCACAAGAATTCGTCCGTGCATGCTCGCCGCGCCAATGACGTATTCTTTGGCGAGTTTTCCGCTGGCCGTTACAATCGAAGAAACCAGCGAACCTTTGCCCATACGTGCAAGCTGGATGGCCTGTTCCGTGTCTTTGTATGGCATTAACGTGCTCACCGGACCAAACGCTTCGATGTTGTGGCAATCGGTATTGGTGAATGGATTTTCATTGAGGAAAATAACCGGCGGCATGAAAGCGCCTTTGTTTTTGTCGGCGCCTTTCACTTCAAATTTTTCGAAATCGCCGATGATCATTTTCTGCGACTTCGAAAGGATTTCCACTTTCTCCATCACTTCTTTCCGCTGGGAAAGTCCGGCAAGTGCACCCATACGCACACCTTCCACGTTCGGATCGCCGATGACCGTTTGTGCGAGGCGTTTACCTAAAGCGATGTGCACGTCTTCGATCATATTTTCCGGAACAATGATGCGGCGCACGGCAGTACATTTCTGTCCCGCTTTCGTTGTGATTTCGCGCACAACTTCTTTGATGAAAATGTCGAACTCGGGCATGGCCGGTGTTACATCGCTTCCGAGAATACAGCAGTTCAGTGAATCGGCTTCCATGTTGAACGGAACCGATTCTTCGAGCAAACGCGCGTGCGATTTCAGCATTCTGCCTGTTGAAGCAGACCCGGTGAACGTAATAATATCCTGGTTGATGACGTGATCGAGAATTCCGTTCGCAGAACCGCAAACCAGTTGCAATGCGCCATCCGGAAGAATGCCCGAAGCCACAATTTCGCGGACAACTGCTTCCGTTAAAAACGAAGTAACCGTAGCCGGTTTTACAATGGCCGGAACGCCGGCGAGCCAGTTCACCGCAACTTTTTCCAGCATTCCCCAAACCGGGAAGTTGAATGCGTTGATGTGGATCGCCACACCTTCTTTCGGAACGCAGATGTGATGACCGATGAACGTATTTTCCTTCGACAAACGAATGGCGTCGCCTTCCACACAATACGGTTCATCGGGAAACTGTCGGCGCAATGATGCATACGCGAACAGGTTTCCGATTCCACCTTCGATATCCACCCAGCTGTCGGATTTCGTAGCGCCTGTAGCCCACGATACGCTGTAAAACTGATCTTTTTTGCTCAGCAGGTGAAGGGCCAATGCACGAAGCATTCTTCCCCGTTCGTGAAAAGTCATTTTGCGTAAACGCGGCCCGCCAACGGTGCGCGCATAGTCACACATCTTTGCAAAATCCAAACCTTTGCTGGAAGCGGTCGCTACCACGTCGCCATTGATCGCATTGTACAGTTCCTGCCCGTTTCCTTCTCCTGATATCCAGTTGCCCAGTGCGTAATTCTGAAGTTTCATCATACTGATTTTTAATACTGTTTTATTGGGGAATCTCAAAATTAGCAATCCATACGTTCACCCGGGTGTTTTTACCTGCCCTCTTCGGTGAATCGACGAAAAAAAATGATTGGTGTTAGCCTAAATAGGATTTTAGCTACTTTTGAGAAAACATGTAAATGACCTTGTCTGCGGACAAGGTTTTTCAGTCTAAATACA
>DATHKF010000783.1:0-16669 GCA_035489505.1 Bacteroidia bacterium
CCGCTTTCGGTTTACCCGTGCTCGATTCACTCGACATGGATGATCGCACGCCGCAGGCTATTATTCTTTGCCCGACGCGCGAATTGTGCATCCAGATCGCCGGTGATATCAAAAATTACGCAAAGCATCTTAAAGGAATAAGTATCCTGCCGGTTTATGGCGGATCAAGCATCAGTCTTCAGATCAAAGAACTCAAGCGTGGCGTACACGTTATTGTGGGAACTCCCGGTCGTGTGAACGACATGATCGAGCGTGGTGCAATGAAACTCGGTGGTATCCGCACCGTGGTTCTGGATGAAGCCGACGAAATGCTCAACATGGGTTTCCGTGATGCAATTGATACTATTCTTGCAGAAACTCCGGAAACCAAATTAACATGGTTGTTCTCTGCAACAATGCCTGATGGCGTTGCCCGCATCGCGAAGAAATACATGAACGAACCGGCTACGGTTAGCATCAAAGGCACACAATTATCGAATGAGGCAATTGCCCATTTCTATACCGTTGTTCAGGCCCGCGACCGTTATCCTGCTTTGCGCCGTTTCATCGACGCGCATCCGGGGATGTACGGAATTGTTTTCTGCCGCACAAAAGCAGAAACCCAGGAAGTTGCCGATAAATTGGTGCGCGATGGTTATCCATCCGATTCACTTCACGGCGATCTTTCACAGGCGCAACGCGATTTCGTGATGAAGCGTTTCCGCAGTCGTATAATTACAGTTCTTGTTGCAACAGATGTAGCAGCGCGCGGGCTCGACGTGGATGACGTAACACACGTATTCCATTACCAGGCTCCGGATGAGCCGGAAAGTTATACGCACCGAAGCGGCCGTACCGGTCGTGCAGGCAAGAGCGGGATTTCGATCATGCTCATGCACGCCAAAGAACAAGGCAAGCTTCGCGATATCGAAAGAAGGACCGGTAAGAAATTAACTTACCTCCAGGTTCCTTCCGGCGATGACGCGATGAAAAACCAGGTGCTTGCATTTGCAAAACGCATCACCGATTTCCCTGAAGACAAGACGCTCGATACAAAATATCTCGAATTGATGGAGGAAGCGATGGAAGGCCTTACTCCGGGAGATGCTTTACGTCGTTTGGTTTCTATGCAAATGCAGAAAGCCATTGATCAGCTGAAGCAAAGTGACCTCAACGTATCTGTTAAAGGTGATAAGCCGCGTGAACGTCGCGAAATTGAAGGCGACCAGATCAACTGGTTTGTTTCTGTGGGCAGCATCGACGGACTTGATCCGAGCGGACTGTTGCGTATGTTCTGCGATGAATTAAAAGTTAACCGCGAACACATCGGACGTATCGACCTAAAAAATAATTTCTCATTCGTGCAGACGATTGCCCTTGACCAGAAAATGGTTGAAGACGCTTTCAAAGGCTTCTCATTCCAGGGGCGCGAAGTGCGCGTGAATGTATCTGAGAACACCGGTGGTGGATTCAGCGGTGGCGCAGGACGCAGCCGTGAACGCGGTGAAGGTGGTGGAGAGCGCAAAAGTTATGGTGGTGGAAGCGGTAGCGGAAGAAAATCGTTTGGTGAGAAGAAATCGTACGGTGGTGACCGCAAGTCATCATTCGGCGGCGAGAAAAAATCATACGGTAAATCGTACGGTGAGAAATCGCGTTCATTCGGTGATCGCCCGGCTACAAAATCATTCGGTGGAAAATCCGGCAAGCCTTCATTCGGTGATCGCAAACCAAAAGCAGCCGGCAGTTCCGACGGTGGCGACTGGAAAGCGCTGATGGGTGATACCGGCGGCGGAGATCGCAAGAAGAAGTTTGGGAAGAAGAAGTGGTAGGAGGAGAGTAGGTAGTAGATAAGTTGGCAGTAGGCAGTCGATTTCGACTATATCGTATAAATAGAAAATCCCGGGTCATTCGCTCCGGGATTTTTGTTTACTTGGCTACTGCCTACTGCCTACTTCTTTGACTTGCCTACTCGCCTACTTTTTTTGACTTACCTACTCGCCTACTTCTTTGACTCACCTACTTTATCGTCTTCACCATTCCCCACAACTTCTCCAGCACCACCGGATCGTGCGAATAACACCAGCAATGGATTTTCGCTTCGGTTCCCCGGTCAACAAAAACTTCGCGCTGGGTGTATTTCACAGTCGTGTATTCCGTCCACGTTACTGCATTTCCCATAAATGTTCCGGGATATGTTTTCTTCGAATACTCAATGGCAGGTGCTGCAGTATCCGGTCGCGGGCCGAAATAAATTCCGGCTTTACTTTCTTCCATCGTTGTATTAATAGGCTTGAAATAATATACGTCGAACGAACCGCCGGCCTGGTTTTCGATTTTATACCCATCGAGAAGAACAATCGAGTGACCGGTTGTACCGATGGGTGTTGTTTCTCCCTGCGTCTGTGGAGTTGTAACCGGTTCGTTGATCGTGGTTGGAGAACCGCATGAACACGCCAGGACTAAAGAAGTCAGAATCGCGGGAAGGAAAATTTTCATCACCAGTTCGAATTTTTACGAAGGTAATTGTCTGCCGAGAAACGTCCCCCACCGAGAAAGAAGATCGCAACGTACAGCAACAGGTAGCCCAATGCGCCTTCACGATCGGAAAGCGGGTCGCCGGAGTGCGCGAACACAGCAGCTACAAACATGCAGATGATCAACGGAATTGTTGCAGCACGCGTGTACAGTCCGAAGACAATAAAAAACGTACAGAACACTTCAGCAAAAACCGTGAGGGCAAGTGAGCCCGTGCTTCCGATTCCGATCGGGTCTGCGAACGTCAACGATTTATCACTGAAGTTGACCATCTTGCCCCAACCGTGGAACAACATCATGGCGGCGCTGATGCGCAATGCGAGAGAGGCGAAATTTCTGCCGTGATCGGCCTGGAGGAATTTTATTTGCATGGGTTGTTTGCTTATTTACTTCTTACGAATTCGTTTTCCCGGGTGTTGCTTCACATGGACAATACAGTAAACCACAATTGTATTATCCGACAATTCATACATGATGAGATAAGGAAATCGGAGCAGACGTCCCTGTCTCATGCTTTTCCTGTACACGGCTCCCGTAGATGGATAATTGGCCAAATGCTCAAGAAACTCTTCCCACTCGCTCAAGAATTCCTCACCTAATCCGTCGCGCTCTTCCTGATACCAGCTATAAATTGCTTCAAGGTCCGTTAAAGCCCCATCGCGGATTATTAGTCTGGTCATTACTTTTTCTTAATTCGGCGGCGTAACTCAACTTTTGCCTCTTCCACAGTATACGATTTACCTTTCCCCATTTTGTATTCTTTGTAGCGCTTTTCGAGCATAGCCTCGTTGTCCGGTGACAGTGGCACAATAGCATTGTATTCCTTCAGCATCGCATGGATCATTTTAAGAATAGATTCATCGACCTGGTCGATATAATTGTGAACGGCTTCGCGCATTTTATCCTGCTTCATACCAAAAATCTTTAAACTAAATTTAGAGATTACCCGCCAGCTTTGCAATTACTTCTTCATTCGTCTTAGTATCAGAAAAATAAGAAAGCAATTTCTGAAGCACGCGGTCCACCACACTATCCGGGCAACTTGCACCGCTCGTGAGAACAATTTTTACCGGCTCTTTTTTCGGAAGCCAATTGTTTGTCTCCTTCAATTGGTGCGTGTGAAGATCAAAATGCCGGATCACCTCGTCCGACAGAATTTCAGTTTCGTCTTTGATGAAGTAAGTCTGAAATTTCCGCTCACACAATTCCACAATGTGTGAAGTGTTTGAACTGTTGTAGCCGCCAACAACTACGGCAAGATCAGCTTCCTGTTCAAGCAAGCCGTAAGTAGCATCCTGGTTTTCATTCGTGGCGTAGCACAACGTATCGCGCGTGTCGGCAAAATGGCTTTTGATTTCGGCTTCACCGAATTTATCCTTCATCACCTGCTTGAAGTAATCCGCAATTTCCTGCGTCTCACTGGCGAGCATGGTGGTCTGGTTGATCACGCCAACGCGCGAAAGATCTTTCAGCGGATCAAAATTTCCGCTCGCGCGGTTACCGAAGAGGCGTTGAAATTCGTCCAGGGAAATTTCTTCGCGGATAAATGCACCAACCTGTCGCGCTTCATCGATGTCCTTCACCACCAGCACCGGACTTTCATCGACACTGTGTGAAAACGTTGCACGCGTTTCTTCGTGGTTCGGTTTGCCGTGAATGATGATCGTGTAATCGCCTTTGCCAAGTTGCACCGATTTCTTCCACACGCGCTCCACAAACGGACACGTTGTGTTGTAATGCTGCGGTTCAATTCCGGCTGCACGCAAACGTGTTTCAATTTCCAGCGTTGTGCCAAAAGCAGGAATGATCACGATGTCATCCGGTTTCAGTGTTTCCCAGGGAATGATCTGGTTGCCGGACGTATCCATCAGGAACTGTACACCGCGTGAAACTAAATCGTTGTTCACTTCCGGGTTGTGGATCATCTGGCTGAGCAGGAAAATACGTTTGCCGGGATTTTCATCGATCGCACGGAAAGAAATTTCCACTGCATTTTCTACGCCATAACAAAAACCAAAATGCCGCGCGATGTAAATCACCACCGGACCGAAATCGAGTGTAGTAGGGGAGTTGTTGCCTTTCTTGGGATCTTCCGCTTTGCGAATGGCTTTTATCCTCGAGATGATCGGGCTGCGGTAGAATTCGGGTATGTTGAATGATTTCATTCTTAGATCGTCCCTCGCAAATCGTAATTCGTAAATGTTACAGCCCGTACTTATCAATCAAAAACACCAGCCCCGCCATTGCGCCTGCACCCAAATGCAGCTCGCGGCGATTCACCGCTGTGAACACATCAATCTCCGTGTGGTGGTAATCGAAATACCGCTGACTGTCGGGAGATAAACCAAATAGTGGTGTTCCCAGTTCTTTCAGCGGACCGATATCAGCACCGCCGCCGGATTCTGTGAAATCGTAAACACCGTAAGGAAAAAACAGCGGACTCCATGTGCGCACTTTGGTTTTTTGTTCTTCAGGCATGTCGAGTGAGAAACCGCGCGGAGAAAATCCGCCTGCGTCTGATTCAATCGCGGCAACATGAGTCACCTTTTTTTCTTTGGCATATTCGAAATACGCATCTGCACCGCCGCCGCCGTTTTCTTCATTCATCCAGAGCACGCAGCGGATCGTATTTTTCGGTTTCATGTTCAGTGCTTTGAAAAGACGAAGCACTTCAATGCCCTGTACGCAACCGGCGCCATCATCGTGCGCACCATCACCCAGATCCCACGCGTCGAGATGTCCGCCAAAACAAATAACCTTTTCCGGGTGTTCTGTTCCGCGGATCTCGCCAATTACGTTGTGCGATTTCGCATCAGCAAACCATTGGCAGTTCATCTTCATGTGGAAACTGGTTTTGCCGCCCGCCTTGATCTGCTTGCTTAATATTTCTGCGTCAACGGTTGAAATTGCCGCCGACGGAATTGTTGCTTTCAGCGAATCCATACGCATCACGCCGGTATGCGGAAACGTATCGAGTGAATTGGTCATCGAACGGACAAGCACACCAACTGCTCCGTATGTTTCGGCCAGGTGCGGGCCGGCCCAGCGGTAACCCACTGCTTCGCCATACGCATCGAACGTTGAAACCTTGGTTTCGTCAAACGGGTGATTGAAAAAAACAATGCGGCCTTCGATTTTTTTCTTCCCCAGCTTATTGAGTTCTTCGAAATCATTAACCTCGATCACATCGGCAGTAATTCCATTGCCACCGGTTCCAACAGAACCACCAAGCGCGCAAATGTTCATCTCTATCGAACGTGTTCCAACAACCATTTCACCTTGTTCCGGAGCCCCGCGTTCCCAGTGTGGTACGGTGCATTCCTGCAGCCACACAGAATCAAGTCCCATGCCTTGCATGATCTTGAACATACAAGTCACTGCGTCACCGGCGCCTTTCGAACCACTCAAACGTTTCGGTGCGGTGGTGCAAAGAGTATTCAGGTTTTCGTACGCTTTTCCGTTCGTGAGCGCTTCATTGAAAATTTTCCGGAATACAACGGAGTCCGGATCGCTGGGTTTCACAATAACCTGGTCTGACTGGCCACGGAATGAGGAAACGGCAACAACTGCTGCAGCGAGGAAAATGAAGAGAAAGTATGATTTTTTCATAGGGAGGTGTGGAATGTAAAATTACTAAAAAAGACCTGAGAACGGCGAACCGGGAGGCAACCGTCATTGCGAACGTAATGAAATGGAGTGAAGCAATCCCATCATCGGAGAACGATGGGACTGCTTCGTTCTTCGCAGTGACGATCGCCTCCCGGTTCGCAGTTCTCAGAAATTCTGATTGAAATCATACCAATCTCTCTTCCGGGTCAGCTTCATGTCCTGGAGCACTGCCGATTTCACGTTGATGGTGATGTTGTAACTCTGCCGGAACCCGAATGGAATCCAGTTGAATTGCAATTCCCAGCAATGCAGGTCGCGGTATACGTTGAGCGAGGTGTATGCAAATTGTTTCTGCGTGAAATCATAGTTGCTGTCGAAACCAACTTTCCATTTGGGCGTAACATTCGCATCGCCGGCAACACGCATGGTTTGATTGATGTTCGATGTCAATCCGTATTTCGACCAGACGAGATTGTATTGAACATTCAGCGACCACGGCACATTGAAATCAACATATGCGTTTGGATTGGCATTGACCATGTCGATTTCAGCCTGCGTTCCGCGCGGAGAATTCCGCTCAGGCGATGAAGTAAATCCACCCGGACGTAAACTTGTGCCCAACGCAATAGAAGCTGATGTGAGACGTGCAAGACGCTTGCCTGTTCTCCATTCGAAACGGTCAATGCGTTGACCGGTGAGTTCGTTCATCCGGTAGGGATCAGCAGTCATTCCTGCATTCAGGTCCACGAGACGGAAAAGTTTCATGCGCAGGCCTACGGTCATTGGCGACCATTGAAGATTCTCGGCGAGGAAGTTGTAGCTCATTCCGAAATTCAATGCGTCGATCAGCATGCGTCGTTCAGTAACGTCAGAACTGTCGTCGGCTTTGGGCCGAAGCTTTCCTTCCCAGCTGTTCATCAGGGAAAGGCCCAGCGAACCTAGTTTACCTGCCGGCGATGAACCATAAATTCCACCTTCGAAAATAGAATACTCGTGAACCGCGCCCGCTGAATTGGCCTGAACTTCTTTGAAAAAGCCGTAACGCGGATCAGTAAAGTCGGGCATGTAGTTGAGAGACAATCCCGGCGTGATCACGTGCCGCACCGTCGAAAATTTAGTCCTGTTTAAGGTGTAGAACCCGTAAAATTTCGTCGACAACGTGAGGCTCGCCACGAAATCAAAACTCATGCGTGTGCCGTTCACTGTATCTGTAACAACCGTTTCATTCACCGCATCCCATGTTTTCTGAATGGTTTTGAACTGCGTGATGGAATTCATGGTGATTGCCGGTGTGAGCGTATAATACTTCAGCACGTTGAACGACGTTGCAATAGGGATCTGCTGACGGATACCGGTACGCAGGCGTGGAGAAATGGTATCGCGGATGTATTCTGCATCACCGAAATTCTGGACTTTGAGAATTGAATCCGTAATGCTCAGGGAGTTTTTGAATTCGGTGGTATAGCTCATCCCGATTTTGTCCCACCACTTGGCTTTGCCCACACGCTCAGGATTGCGGAACGGATAAAAACGATTCACCGTAAATGCTGCGTTTGGAAAACCAACGTCCACGTTATGCGTTAACGTGTTCTGGCTATGTGTAAGGTTGGTCGCAAATGATCCGAACTTCCAGGTTTTGCTCCACTGGACGTTTGACTGAAACGTGTTGGAGAGATAATCGTTCGCGATGTTCGAATTGTATTGATTGTACGAACTCGAACTGATATTCACGTTTGCATTGAAACGCACCGATGGATTGAACTTCGCATCCTGCACATGGCTCCACTTGAACGCATAGCCATTCACGATGGTGCTGGTTGGCAATTCACGATCGCCGTTGTAGTTGCGCGCAAACTTCGCGCTCAGTTGTCCACCGTATTTGTAGCGCACGCGGTAATTCGTAAAGAGCTTTATGCCCCAGCTTCCTTTGGAATAAATATCGCCGCGTAAAGCAAAGTCGAGTTTATCGCCCACGCCCCAGTAGTAACCTCCATCGCGAAGAAAAAATCCCCACGAAGGTGATTCTCCATATGCAGGGATCAGGATCCCGGAACTTCTTCCTTTTTTATTGGGGAAATAACCAAAAGGTACCGCAAGTGGAGTAGGGACATCAGCAATTTCGAGGTAAGCGGGCCCGGTTACAATTTTGTCGTCCGGAATAACTTTCATCTTGTTCGCACGAATGGAATAATGGGGATGCTCGAGATCGCACGTGGTGTACTGACCTTTCGAAAGGAAGATCGTATTCGTAGAATCTTTTTTCAGGACGTCGGTAATGATGTAACCGTCGCCCACCTTCGTGGTCACCTCGGAGATGCGTCCTTTCTGCGTGACGTAATTGTAATCGAGTTTGTTCGCTTCGAACTGTTGTCCTTCATCACTGAAGGAAGCTTTACTGAGATAATGGCTGGTGAGATCCGTGTCGCCTTGCGCTGTAATAATGTTGTTCCGGAAATCAATGCGGATGTACTTCGCGTTGATCGTCATTCCTTCATACTTCACGTATGCGCTGTCGTAGAGATAAACGATTTCATTGATGAGGTCGAAGTGCATGGAATCGCGGGCTCCGTAGATGACCATCGACTTCAAACCGCTCGCGGGTTCCTGGGCTTCTACGACCACCGGCTCTTCTTGCGCCTTTAATGTTAAAAATTGCAGGAGGAGCCCGGTTATCAACACGATCCGGGGGAAAAGTAGGTTTCGGCTTCCAAAGCCGATCCTCGTTTGGCGGTATTTTTGCTTGTATCCGATAATGTGGCTCAAAACTAAATAAAAAGAACCGTCTCTCGTTTGTATAGAAATGCCTAAGGGATTCCGACATTCTTTCATCATTTTGATCGGCTCGTTCATAGCGTTGCTGATTACGGCGTCGTTTTCCTCAAATAGCAGACCACAAAATGCCAAAATTCGCGTAGTGTGCATTGATGCCGGTCACGGAGGCAAGGATCCGGGCTGTCATGGCGACAACTCCAAAGAAAAAGACGTGTGTCTTTCCGTGGCCCTTAAACTCGGTGCATATATTGAAAAGTATTACCCCGATGTTAAAGTGGTATACACCCGCACCACCGATGTTTTTGTGGAGCTGAACGAGCGCGCCGCCATTGCCAACCGGAACAACGCCGACTTGTTTATCTGCATCCATTGCAACTCCGCCTGCGTACGGAAGAAGCAGGCGAACGGAAAACCCAAGGATGTTTGCAACGAAACTGCAGATGGTTCCGAAACCTACATTATGGGTTTGCATAAAACCGAAGGAAACCTCGAAGTTGCCAAACGCGAGAACGAAGCCGCTACACTGGAGGACGATTACCAGAACAAGTACAACATGGGACTGAGCGGTGATGAGGCGGAGATTATCCTCAGCGCATACCAGAATATCAATCTCGAACGCAGCTCCCTGTTTGCCCAGTTTTGCCAGGACCAGTTTCGTGAACGTGCCGGTCGCGATGATCGCGGCGTGGAGCAAGCCGGTTTTCTTGTTCTATGGAAAACCAGCATGCCATCGGTACTGATCGAAACAGGCTTTCTCACCAACCCGGCAGAAGAGAAATTCCTGGGTGGAGACAAAGGACAGGTGCACATGGCGGCCTGCATATTCCGTGCTTTCCGCAAATGGAAAGACAATGTGGAGGGCATCACGAATACCTATACCGACGAGGTAGAGAAGATGAAACCGTACAAACTCGAAAAAGAGGATACGGCTGGATTGCGGAAACCGTTTAACTACATTTCAAATCCGAACGGGAATAAACCGAAGAAGGACACGGCCAAAAAAGAAGTGGTTATTGCAACCATTGATACGTCAAAATCAACTCCGCTTGTGACCGCAAAGAAAGTAGTTTACCGGGTGCAGATTATTTCATCGGAAAAAGCAGTGCCCGACGGTTCTGCAAAATTCAAAGGAGTGAAAGACATCTGGCATTACCAGCAGGGCGGGATCCACAAGTATACGGCAGGCGAATATGCTTCTATGGCCGAAGCGGCACAGCGTCAAAATGAACTGCGCGCAGCCGGATTTACTGAAGCTTTTGTTGTTGCATTTGATAAAGACGGAAAACGGATTACGATTGAAGAAGCGAAGAAACTGAACGGCGGGAAGTAATCCCTGCCAATCAACTGACAGCCGGCGTTGCGGAAACTACTAGCCGGCTGTCTTTTTTTTGCTTGCTGCAGCACATCCTGAAAATGATACACGCAATTCACTGAATCCACGGAAATTTCGCGGAAACATTCATTCAAAATTTGGTGGAGGCAATTTAAATGTTCTGCACGCTCCACTAACCCCGACGGAAAGCGGACACGGAGAACCGTAGCATTTTTCAACCACCAAGTTCACCAAGTACACCAGGAAAATGGATTTAAGACGCTTGGTGAACCTGGTGTCCTTGGTGGTAAATTAGGTGTCGCTCTCAGCAGGTGAATGCACATCAAACCGCAGGTGACTTGCAATGAGAATGGCAAACTCACTACCCCAAAATTCTGTGTGTTTCGGCGTATTCCGTGCGTTCCGTGTACCATTTGATAACGCCAGTTGCTGAATGTCAATGGTTTAACATCGTAAACGACCTGAAATCCATCCTTTTTACTAATTTCGCATCTTGAATTCGGAAAGCCTGTGAAGTATTCTAAAGAGATCAAGACTGGATTTATCGTTGTAGCGGCAATTGCCCTGTTTATTTATGGATTTAACTTCCTCAAAGGCAGGGATATATTCTCTACCAGCCTCGACCTTTACGTCCAGTACGACCATGTCGATGGGCTGACCGCAAACAACACGGTCCAGGTGAACGGATTTAAAGTGGGAACCGTTCGCGATGTAAAACTCGATCCCAAGACCAACAAACTGATCGTGCACTTCATCATTACCGATGAAAACCTCGTGCTCACAGATTCGGCCATTGCGATGATCGCCAGCGGCGGGTTGCTCGGCAACATGGAACTCAAGCTGATTCCTTCACCCAAAGGCAAACCGGTTGAGGATGGATTTTATCTCCGTGGACAAAACGAAACCGGTCTGAAAGACCAGGTGAATGCCCAGCTACTTCCGTTGAAGAATAAAGTAGAAAGCCTCGTTGGCTCCATCGATTCGATGGTTACCGTTTTCTCGGCAATCATCAACGAGGAAAGTGCCGAAGATATTAAAGCGAGTTTTGAAAACATCCGTCTTGCACTGGAGAGTTTTAAGAACACGGCCTTCAACCTTGATACGATGGTTGAGTCGAGCAACAAAGGGATTACGGAAATTGTTTACCACATCAAGGAATTCTCCCTGATGATGGATAACAACAAGGATACACTTGCGCTTGCACTGGCGAACTTCAAAAACATTTCCGATTCATTGGCGAAATCAAACCTGAAAGCAGCAATTGACAATGCAGCAAAAGCCATGGCCAATGCAAATCTTTTGCTCGAAAGAATCAACAAGGAAGGCGCTACTGCGGTATTGATGGGACAGGATTCCAGTGTAGTAAACGATTTACGTTACTCGAATGCGCAGATGCAATTCCTGATCGAGGACATGACCAAGTATCCGGGCCGTTACCTGCCGTTCAAGAAGAAACCGAACAGGAAAGAAGAACAGGAACGACAACGGAAACTAGACAGTATTGAACGGTTGAAAGGCCGGAAGGAACCCAACTGATCATTTACGGACTGATTGATGGAATACATAGACAATATTCTTTTCGCCGTACTCCTTCTTGCGGGAACTATCCTGTTCACGAAGAATTTCCGCAAGATCCGCAGGAACATTCTCCTCGGTCGCGATGTTGACCGTTCCGATAACAAACCACTTCGCTGGAAAATCATGGCGCGCGTTGCGCTCGGCCAATCGAAAATGATGACGCGCCCCATCCCGGCGATACTTCACATTTTCGTGTATGTTGGTTTTGTGATCATCAACATTGAAGTACTCGAGATCTTAATCGATGGAGTTGCAGGAACACATCGCGTATTGTCGTTCCTCGGTCCGCTGTATACGTTCCTGATCGCCACGTTTGAAATTCTCGCGGTCCTTGTTTTCCTCGGTTGCGCCATTTTCCTCGTGCGGAGAAACATCATTAAACTGAAACGTTTCATTCACAAAGACCTCGACGGGTGGCCGCGTTCCGATGCAAACTACATTCTCATCACAGAGATTTTGCTCATGACCGCGTTCCTCACGATGAATGCTGTTGACTTTAATTTACAGGCGCTCGGGCATGGGCACTACGAGAAAATTTCTGAAGGCGCGTTTCCGGTCAGCCAACATCTTGCCGGATTGTTCAACGGAATGTCATCGGACTCACTCGTGTTCCTCGAGCGTTTCACCTGGTGGTTTCACATTGTGGGCATCCTGGCTTTCCTGAATTACCTGCCGTATTCGAAACACCTTCACATTCTTCTCGCATTCCCGAATACGTATTTCTCGAATCTCTGGAAAAAAGGAAAATTCACGAACCTCGATTCAGTGACCGTGGAAGTGAAAGCGATGATGGACCCTTCGTTCTCGCCACCGCCACCACCCGAAACACCACAACGTTTCGGAGCGAAAGACGTGCAGGACCTCTCGTGGAAACAACTCATGGACGGATATTCCTGTACCGAGTGCGGAAGATGTACTTCAGCATGTCCGGCGAATATCACCGGGAAGTTATTGTCGCCACGAAAAATTATGATGTCGGTCCGCGACCGTCTCGAAGAAGTAGGGAAGAACGTGGATGCGAACGGCGGCAAGTTTGTGGACGATGGAAAATCATTGCTGAACAATTACATCACGCCGGAAGAACTTTGGGCCTGCACCAGCTGCAACGCCTGCGTACAGGAATGCCCGGTGAATATTGATCCACTTGGAATTATCATCGACATGCGCCGCTATCTCGTTATGGAAGAATCTGCTTCGCCAACGGAACTGAACATGATGATGACGAATATTGAAAACAATGGAGCGCCGTGGCAGTTTTCTCCGGCCGATCGTTTAAACTGGGCGAAGGAAAGTTAAAGATGAACCAAAGCGTTGCGGACGAAAGTCGCGGCAGCAGCAAAAAAATAATTGAACAATGAGCATTGAAGGACCACTTTTAAACGAGATCGAAGAGAACGGCAAGAAACTTAGCCCCGTTCTTCCTGCGGATATCAAGAATTTTCTGATTGATATCGACGGCACGATCTGCGACGATATTCCAAACGAAGAACCGTGGCGCATGATGGATGCAGTTGTGTATCCGGATGCGCTGGCTTCCATCAACAAATGGTTTGACGAAGGCCACATCATTACGTTCTTTACTTCACGTACCGAAGAACACCGTGAAGTAACGGAAAGCTGGCTCATGAAAAATGAATTCAAGTGGCACGGATTGCTCATGGGAAAACCACGCGGAGGAAATTACCACTGGATCGATAATCACATGGTGCGCGCAACACGTTTTGACGGGAAGTTTACGGACCTCGTTGAACGCGACGTGAAGATCCAGGTATTCGAAAAATAAAAGGAACTATGTCAGATCAACCGCTTCACGTTCCTACAATGGCAGAATTCGCTGCACGCGGAGAGTCTCCCGAGATTCTTTTCTGGGTGGGGTGTGCCGGTAGCTTTGATGACCGTGCGAAAAAAATTACGAAAGCGATTGTCCGCATTCTCAATCACGTGGGAATTAAATTCGCCGTGCTGGGAACGGAGGAAAGCTGCAACGGCGATCCTGCAAAACGCGCCGGGAATGAATTTCTTTTCCAGATGCAGGCGATGACGAACATTACGGTGCTGAACGGATACGATGTAAAGAAAATCGTAACGGGTTGTCCACACTGTTTCAATACGCTGAAGAATGAATATCCGTCATTGGGTGGAAACTATGAAGTGGTCCACCACACCCAACTCGTCCAGGAGTTGATTGATGCCGGAAAGCTGAAAGTTCAGGGCGGTGCGTTCAAAGGAAAGAAAATTGTGTTCCACGATCCGTGTTATCTCGGTCGCGGAAACGATGTGTATGAAGCGCCACGCGAAGTAATCGCAAAACTCGATGTGGAACTTGCCGAAATGAAACGAAGCCGTCAAAACGGACTTTGTTGCGGTGCCGGTGGTGCCCAGATGTTCAAAGAGGCCGAAAAAGGCGATAAGGAAGTGAATGTGGAAAGAACCGCAGAAGCGCTCGAATTGAAGCCCGATGTGATCGCCGTTGGATGCCCTTTTTGCATGACAATGATGACCGATGGCGTTAAACACTTCAATAAAGAGGATGAAACGCGTGTTATGGACGTCGCAGAGCTGATTGCGAATGCCAACGATCTGTAAGTCAGATTGTCAGGCGACAGTCCACGAGGAGTTTTTAACAGTGGTATGGAGATAAATTACCATAGATTGGCTGTCCAAAAGACAGGAAATGTGGCGGATATTGCGATCTTCGCATACGTTTAATTTCGCTGATTAAATTTCACTTATAAACCGACAAATGTCTTCAGCTAACTCAATTCGTTTTAATAATAAACAGCGCCAGTTTTTCCAGGTGTTGCACCAACGTGTTGATCAGTATTTCAAGACTGAGCAGGTTTCCAAATTCGGAAACACCGGAATGGTTATTAAGACCATTTGCATGTTTGCCCTTTATTTGACACCATTTTTCCTCATGCTGTTCGGCGTATTTTCCGGCAATTGGGGCGTTATTCTCGGTTATTTCATGATGGGCCTTGGAATGGCCGGTATTGGACTGTGCATCATGCACGACGCCAACCACGGCAGTTATTCCAAGAACAAACGGATCAACACGCTTCTTTCATACAGTCTGAACTTTGTAGGCGGCCACAACAACAACTGGCAGATGCAGCACAATCACCTGCACCACACCTATACCAATATCGAAGGTCACGACGAAGACATTGCCCCGGTTGGAGTACTTCGCTTCTCCCCGCACGCGCCGTTGAAGAAAATTCACCGTTTCCAGTTCATTTATGCGTGGTTCTTCTACTGCCTGATGTCTTTTATGTGGGTAACTACGAAAGACTTTAACCAGTTGAACCGTTACAACAAAATGGGACTGTTGAAGCAGCGCGGGTTGAACTACAACAAAGAGCTCTTCATCATCATTGCGTCGAAAATTTTCTATTACGCATACATCGTGGCTTTGCCGTTGATCTTCTTCAAATGCGCATGGTGGATCATTCCGATCGGATTTATGATCAAGCAATTCACTTCGGGTTTGATCCTGGCCTGCATTTTCCAGCCGGCTCACGTGGTTGAAGCAACAACGTTCCCAATGCCAGATCCAACAGGTCACATGGAAACAGACTGGTCTATTCACCAGTTGTTCACCACGGCTAATTTTGCACCGAAGAACCGCATCCTGTCATGGTTCGTTGGCGGATTGAATTACCAGGTGGAACACCATTTGTTCCCGGCGATCAGTCACGTACATTACCGGAAAATTGCTCCGATCGTGAAGCAGACGGCCCAAGAGTTTGACCTTCCTTATCACTCTGAGCCGCATTTCGTTGGCGCATTGTGGTCACACACCAAGATGTTGTGGCGTTTAGGCCGCGAAGAAGCGCCTGCTGCATAAAACATTTTTGAATGATTTTATTTCGACCCGCTCATGCGGGTCGATTTTTTTTAGGTGGTCCCTTTCACTTTGTTCAAGGGACATGCGACTTCTCCGAAGTCGTCGATTCATTTGAAATGTTTGATCCCGGAGGGATCACATGTCCCTTGAACGAAGTGAAAGGGTTTCCAATCCTGACCCCGAAGGGGTCAAATATCAATATCAAAAAAGCGTCAGCGTTTTGACCCAACCCTGAAGGGGTTGAATACTTCCCCGCAATCATCCCTAAATCCTATTTCGTACCTTTGGCCCATGCTTACATTCAACGACATGCCACTTCACAGCCGCGCCTGGGTTTACCAGTCGGACCGTGTAATCACCGATCTCGAAGTAAACGAGATCCGTCGCAAGGCAGCCATGTTTCTCATGGAATGGACTTCGCATGGAAACGTAATGCGTGCAACGATCGACGTGCTCTACAATCGTTTTCTCGTGGTGCTGGTGGATGAAAAAGAAGCCAGCGCGAGCGGTTGCGGAATCGATAAGTCGGTAAAATTCATGCAGCAACTCGAAAGCGATTACAGCCTCAATCTTTTTGACCGCATGCTGGTGTTGTACCGCAATCCCGATTCCGTGATCCAGACAACGAAACTCTACACGTTCGAGCAGATGATGGAGAAAGGCGAACTCACCGCAGATACAATCGTCTTCAACAACCTCATCAGCACCAAAGCAGATATGCAAACCATGTGGGAAGTTCCGGTGAAGAAAAGCTGGCACGCCCGAATGATCCCTGCATGACGCTCGCTAAAAAACGACTCCTGCTCCTGGCGTTATTCCTTTTTGGGATGGCGCTTTTATTTTTACCCATCCGTGTAGATCACGTCAGCGGTTTTCTCAGCGAAGATGTCTCCGCACGCGAAAACGTTCTTCCCGCCAACGAAGATCATTATTGTTCCGTTGTTTCAGGATTCAATGGTCATCCCGTAGGTGTAGTCGGAATAATTTTCTTCGCGCTCATGCCCTTTTTCGTTGTG
>DATHKF010000784.1:0-9270 GCA_035489505.1 Bacteroidia bacterium
CAAGCGCAATTGCTCAGCGTCGAAGTGAGCGACAGCATTGAGAAAGCTGCACTGTTCATGAACGAGCACGATTTCTCCCAGCTACCGGTTACACAAGGCGGCCGCATCGTTGGTTCATTGAATGAACAAAGCGTTTTTGAATCCATCACGCGCGATACCGACAAGAAAACCAACACGGTGGAAACCATCATGCAGCCGGCGTTCCCGTTTGCAGACATCACCACCCCACTCGAATCGCTTTCCGAAATGATCACACCGGAAAACCCGGCGATCCTTGTACGCGATTTCAAAACGGATCAGACGTACATCATTACACGGCATGATATTATTAAGGCGTTGTGTTAGCATCGCTTGACCTCGCTTGTCACCTCGGCTCCGCTCGGTCTGACAAGTGAACTCTATCACCAGAACTGTGAAGAGAGGCGAATATTCTCCGTTAAAGACAGGATATTTTCTCGATCACAATTTGTTGTTTTGGCCGACTTGTCAGACCGAGCGGAGCCGAGGTAAGACAAGGGATTTACTATATTTGATTGATGCTCCGTCGCGTTTTTCTCATTCTTCTTTTCTTCGCCACCCGCTTATCCGCGCAAACGGGTCCCGTGATCGATTCGCTCGAGAACCTGCTCGCCAATGAAAAAAACGATGCGCGAAAAATCGAGTTGTACAATGAACTCGCCGGCGAATACAAAAGCATTGATCCGTACAAAACGCGCGAATACGGAGACAAAGCATACGGAATTGCTTCTGCGAAAAATGATCGTAAAGGACAGGCGAATGCCCTGCATAAAAAAGGATTGAGTTATTACTATCTCGATTCGTACGACACCGCCCTTTCCTATTACCGCCAGAGTTTTAACCTCGCTGTTACAATGGACGATTCTTCATTGGTGGCGCAAGCTTATCTCGCTATCGGAAATGTGTTTCGTCTCCAGGGATTAAATGACACTGCCGTTATTTACCTGAACAAAGCGCTGCATCTGTATGAAGCGGCGAATGACCAGAAGAACATTGCTTTTTGTTACAGCACCATCGGCGATACTTACCTGTTCGCCGGAGAATTCGATGAAGCGTTGAAGTGTCACCGCAAAGCGCTGGCGATTTCGAAGGAAATGGGAGACGTTCACCGCGAAGCGTTTTGTTACAGCAGCATTGGTAACAATTATCACATGCGTGGAAATTTTGATTCCTCCATCGTGTGGCATTCGAAATCCATCGAAGCGGCGCGGAGAGTGAACGAAGAAAATATCATCGCCGGCAGCATGGGTGTAATTGCTGATGCGTATTCCAATCAATACAATTACCCGAAAGCCATTGAAACGTATCTCCAGGCGCTTGACCTTGCCGAGAAAAAACAGGACAAGCACAACACGGCTTTCATTTATGCCGGCATGAGCGACATCTACCAGCGCCAGGGCGATTTTTCCAATGCAGAAAAATACCTGCAGATGAGTATTTCGCTTTCGAAACAGATCGGCGACATCAGCCGTTCGTGCAACGGAGAACTCACCATGGCCACGCTGCTCATCCAGAAAGGCGACACCGCAGAAGCGCGCAGAACGACTGAAGATGCGTTGCACATGGCCATTGAAAACAATTACCCGATCCATGAAGCCTGGGCGTATCGCATCAAAGGAATCCTGAAAGAAAAAGAAAAACAGTTTGACGAAGCAACTGCTTACTACCGGAAGTCGCTGGAGATCTCCAGCAAGATGGGTGACCAGAAAGAAATTGCTGAAACACGAAAACATCTTGCGCAGATACTCCTGCTTTCCGGAAAAACAGACGAAGCGATTGCAGAAGGTGAAATTGCATTGCTCCTCGCAGACACGATCAGTTCTCCCGGACTGAAACTCCAGGTGGCGGAAATTCTCTGCAAAGCGTACGAGCTGAAAGGAAATTTTGCAACGGCGCTGAGCTATTCCAAAATGGTGAAACAGCTTGGCGATTCACTGAGCAATGCAGAGAATACCAAGAAACAAACGGAGCTTTTTCTCCAGCACCAGTTTGATAAAGAAAAAGAACAAGACCGGATCGAACAGGCGAAACTCACAGCGGCACAGGAAGCGCGCTACCAGCAGCAAAACATTATTCTCACCATCGCGGTGATTGGATTGTTCCTGCTCAGTGGCCTGGTCTTCCTCATTTTCCGCGGCCTTCGCCAGAAACAGAAAGCGAATGAAATTATTTCGCACCAGAAAAAAGTGGTGGAAGAAAAAAACCAGGAAATCACCGACAGTATTTACTACGCGAAGAATATCCAGGAGGCGATGCTTCCTACACCCGAACTGATCAGCGGAATGTTCCGTGAACATTTTGTTTTTTTCCGTCCGCGTGATATTGTGAGCGGAGATTTTTTCTGGGTGGGACAACGCAATGGCCGGAAATATTTTGCCGTTGCCGATTGCACGGGCCACGGTGTTCCGGGTGGATTCATGAGCATGCTTGGTCTCACTTTGCTCAATGAAATCCTGGACGAAAAAAACATTGCTTCGCCGGAACACATGCTCAATGAATTGCGCACGCTGGTTATTCAATCGCTCAACAAAGAACGCAAAGCCGGTACCGTTTTTACCCGCGATGGAATGGACATTGCGCTGTGCTGTTTGATCCCGGAAGAAAATAAACTCCTGTTCAGTGGAGCAAACAACGGCTTGTACATTTTACGTAACGGAGAATTGTTTGAGCTCGATCCCGACAAACAGCCGATCGGTGCACACGAACACAACCGTTCGTTTACGCTGAAAGAATTTTCTACACAACCGGGAGATGTCATTGTTGCGTTCTCAGACGGTTATCCCGACCAGTTCGGTGGTGAGAAAGGCAAGAAAATGATGTACCGGAATTTCCGCCAGATTGTTGTTGCCGCTTCAGCCAAACAAGGTGATGCCCGCGTTCAGCATTTGTCGGGTGAATTTGACCGGTGGAAATCCAACCACGCGCAGATCGACGACGTGTGCGTGATGGGCATTAAAATCTGACGCATGGATTTTCCTTCCACGTTTACCGACCAGATGGGCCACACAATTTCGCTGGCACAACCGCCACTGCGGATCATTTCGCTCGTTCCTTCCCAAACCGAATTGCTGTACGACCTCGGCCTGGATGAAGAAATTGTAGGCATCACCAAATTCTGCATTCATCCGGAAGAATGGTTTCGCACCAAAACGCGGATCGGCGGAACAAAACAATTTCATTTCGACAAAATCGATGTGCTGAAACCCGACCTCATTCTCGGGAACAAAGAAGAGAATGAAGAAGTGCAGATCCACCGTTTGCAGGAATCATACCCGGTGTGGATGAGCGACATTCACAACCTGGATGAAGCGATGAAGATGATTGCGGCAATCGGAGAAATTACCGGGAAGGAAAAACGTGCCGATGAAATCATCGGAAGCATCCGGGCGAACTTCGACGCGATGAAAGTTGCCCTTCAAAATGTTAAAAAGCGTTCTGCGGTTTATTTCATCTGGAGAAATCCGTACATGACTGCCGGAAAAAACACGTTCATTGATTCGATGATGCAGGAACTTCATCTTGAAAATGTGATGGTCGCGGAACGTTACCCGGAAGTTACTTTGCACGAATTGCGGGAATTACAACCAGAAGTGGTGTTGCTTTCTTCTGAACCGTACCCGTTTTCGGAAAAACACATCGATGAAATCCGTTCTGCGGTTCCCGATGCAGCAATTCAGCTTGTAGACGGGGAAATGTTCTCCTGGTATGGGTCGCGGCTGGTGCATGCGCCGGGGTATTTTGAGAAATTGCTGGTGGAACTGGGGAAATAAATCGCACGAGCCAGCGCACACATTCGACTCCTCCGGAGTCGGGATAAAAACCTTTCACTTCGTTCAAGGAACATGTGATCCCTCCGGGATCATTGGATTCAATGGAATTCGTCGAAGAAGTGGCATATCCCTTAAACGAAGTGAAAGGACACACGTATCCCGACTTCGGAGAAGTCGCACATCCCTTGAACGAAGTGAAAGGGCACGCATATCCCGACTTCGGAGAAGTCGCATATCCCTTGAACGAAGTGAAAGGGCACGCGTATCCCGACTTCAGAGAAGTCGCATATCCCTTGAACGAAGTGAAAGGGTGCGCCCCTTCCCGACTTCGGAGAAGTCGCATGTCCTTCCCAATTTTGTACCTTTGTAGCTACATGCGCTGTACCCTACTGGCATTCTTATTTGCTCTCCTTTTTCCCCTCGCCGCCTGGTCACAACCCCAGCCGGTTAAAGAGGAAAAAGTGGGCGTTGTATTGAGCGGCGGCGGCGCTTCCGGTCTCGCGCATATCGGCGTACTCATGGCGCTGGAAGAAAATAATATTCCCATCGATTACATCTGCGGAACTTCCATGGGCGCTCTCATCGGCTCGATGTACTGCATGGGCTATACGCCAATGGAAATCCAGGCAACAATTCTTTCCGATGAATTCAACAGCTGGGCCAACGGAATTATTGATCCGCAATACGTGTACTATTTCAAAAAGAAAGAAGACAACGCTTCGTGGATCACGTTCAAAATTTCCCCGGACACAACACTCAGCACCAGCCTGCCGACCAATCTCATTTCTCCATTACCAATGGATTTTGCGCTGATGGAACAAACAGCAGGAGCATCTGCAGCGGCCGGTTATAATTTCGACAGTTTATTTATTCCGTTTCGCTGCGTGGCTTCTGATGTGGCGAAAAAACAATCCGTCATATTCAGTGACGGCGATCTCGGTGAAGCCGTTCGTGCTTCATTGTCGTATCCGTTTTACCTCAAACCAATTCGAGTAAACGGTGCGTTGTTGTTTGATGGGGGATTGTACAACAACTTCCCCAGCGACGTGATGTACAAAGATTTTTTTCCGGATTTTATTATCGGAAGCAATGTTGCTACAGAGTACCCGGTTCCCGATGAAGACAACCTGCTTTCACAGGTGCGTTGCATGTTGACGAGTCCTACCGTGTTCGATCCGCAATGTGAAAACGGTATCGTGATTGAACCCGATGCCGACTGGGCCGGACTTTTTGATTTTGGCGAAGCACAGCGATTGATCGACAGTGGCTACGCAGCCTGCATCCGGAATATTGAAGCCATCAAACTCAATGTCAACCGTCGCACGGATCCGGTGGTGCTTGCGCAGAAACGCGCGGCCTTCAAAGCGAAAAAACCTCCACTGGTGTACGACAACATTGAGATCGAAGGGATGGGAATCAAGAAACCGCAGGAAACTTACGTGCGGAAAATACTGCGTCACCGCGAACGTTTCGTTACACACGACCAATTGAAACCGGGATATTTCCGTCTTGCAGCGGATGATAAAATCCAGTCGATCTATCCGATTGCCCGGTACAACAAATCATCCGGCTTTTACGATCTGCGCTTGACGATCAAGAAAGAAAAAAATCTCTTTACGCAGTTTGGCGGCAACTTTTCCAACCGACCCATTAACATGGGTTTCATTGGCATCCAATATAACTTCCTGGGAAATCCATCGTTCAGCATCAATGCCAATGGTTATTTCGGAAAACTGTACAGTGCCGCGCAGATACGCACGCGAATAGATTTTCCCACGCGGTTGCCGTTCTACGTTGAACCCGCATTCACCTGGAACCGTTTCGATTATTACAAAAGCACGCCAACGTATTTCGTTGATACGCGTCCGCCATTCCTTGTACAGATCGAACGTACCGGTGAAATCAATCTCGGAATGCCCGTTACGAATAAGGCGCGACTCCTGCTTGGAACCGGTGCCGGATTTATCCGTTACCTGTATTACCAAACAGATGCGTTCACTTCTGCGGATACTTCCGATCGTACTGAATTAAATTTCTTCACGACGCATTTGCTGTATGAACGCAACACGCTTAACCGGAAACAATACGCAAGTTCAGGAACCTACTTTGCCTTCAATGCGCGTTTTGTGCAGACGGAAGAATTCTATGTGCCAGGAACAACGTCTCCGTTCATCGATGCGTATCGCTCCATTCATAACTGGTTGCAGTTCCGCGTTACGTACGATACATACTTCAAGGAAAAAGGAAAATGGCGTTTAGGATTTCTCGGCGAAGTCGTGTACACCTTCCAACCTTTCCTGAGTAATTACACCGCGAGTATTTTAAGTACGCCGGGATTCCAGCCAACGCCGGACAGTAAAACATTGTTCATCCCAACATTGCACGCGCACCAGTATGCCGCTGCAGGATTGAAAAGCATTTTCGTGATCTGGAAAAATGTGGATTGGCGTTTGGAAGGATATGTATTTGCTCCGTACCAGGCATTGCGTGAACGTCCCGATCACACCGTAGAATATGCATCGCCGCTATCCATTGCGGATATGAGTTACATTGGCATGACCGGTTTAGTCTGGCATTCGCCACTGGGACCGGTAAGTGCGAGTGTAAATTATTACAGCAGCCGCAAAGAACCGTTTTCCTTCCTGATTCATTTCGGATATATTATCTACAACAGGAAAGCGCTGGAGTAATTACGATTCGACGTGTTCAATTACCGTCACCTGATATCTCCAATGATGAAGATGACGGCGCCAATCACTGCTATTACAGACAGGAACAGCGCGCCGAACAGAGCGAAAGTCAGGATTGTTTTTTTTGTACCGCCTTCCGAAGGAGGTGGGCCCTGCACAGGTTCCGTGGCTTTGCGCGGATAGTAAACCGACGCGAGTATAATAAACAACAATGCGAAAGCCAGGCAAGCTACAATGATGGTTCCGAATGGTGGAATCATTCCTCCAACGATCATCAGTGCAATAGCGGTCCCGAGGAAGAGCGCTCCGAGCCATGCGCAAATGGTCGAAGTTTTTTTGTTTTTTTCGATTGACGCGGGTGACGGAAATGCGCTGTGGTGTTTGCCGGGCTTGAACACCCGTTCCGGTTCGGCCGCGTCCGGTGCAACTTTCATTTCGGTTACAACCTGTTTGTCGTTTGCAGCAAGTGATGAATCCGGAGTTGCACCGGGCGTTGCCTGTGGTTCTTCGTCAGCGACGTTTGCTCTTGAAGTGTCTAACCGTTGTTCCGTTGCAGTTGTATCGCGCAACGCAATCTCTTTAACGTTCTCATTCCGATGCTGGGTCGGCCGCTGCACGTAAAATCCATTCCGGTAATGTCTCTTCTCCACAGTACAGGACGAAAAAACCGTACTGATCAACAATACGGTTATCCATAGAAGGTTAAAATATTTTTTCGTCGCGATCAAGAGCCTGGTTTTACGCCATTCCTTTTGTGCCTCCGAAATTCATCGGAAAGTGATTCGAGAATTCGGTATCGTTAATCGGTCCGTTTGCACTTTCAAAACGGGCCAGGTTTTCTTTCAGGGCTTTCATCAGGCGTTTCGCGTGTTGCGGTGTAAGAATGATCCGCGATTTAACACGCGCTTTGGGTACACCGGGCATGACCTGTATGAAATCGAGTATGAATTCGGAATTGGAATGTGTAATAATCGCCAGGTTGGAATATGTGCCGCCCGCCACATCCTCGTTCAACTCGATATTCATCTGGGCCTGGTTCTGATCTTCGTTGCTCATTTTTGGTTGTTTTGAGCCACTAAGATACGAAAAGGTTACGGGTTCAAGGTTTTGCCTTCGGGGTTAAACCCGCAACACAAAACCCTGAACCCGTAACCAAAAGAACTATCCCTAACAGGTGTTCCCCCTGGATTCTGCCGATTTGGGGACCCTTCAGAAATCCAAGACCCGCAAGGAATAGTCTGTCAAAACTAAGTTCAATGTAGTCAGCAGTCAATCCGTAAAAACACCCTTTTTATGGAGCAGGTAAAAACACCCGGTTGGTGGGAAAACGAGGTGGACAAAAAAATAACCATAGGGAGCACGGAGGAATTTTCACAGAGGTTCACTGAGTGGACAACCTCACTCAGTGAACGGCTGTGACAAACACTCCTTTTTTCTCTGTGGTATTTTTTGAGAAACGTCAGCGGCCTCGCTTCTGATTTCTGCCCCCACCGGATTTTTTCGGATGATCTTTCTTTCCGTGACTCTGCGGTCTCCCGCTCCACTTCTTCGACGCGGTGCCCGTCTTTACTTTCGGAGCGTCACCTTCTGATTTTTCAATCATCTTGAAAATTCCGCTCAGTTCCTCCGACGTAAGATCGCGCCAATCGCCCTGCGGAAGTCCTTTCAGCGTAACGTTCATGATGCGCACACGTTCGAGTTTCGTGACGTCGTACCCAAAGTGTTCACACATGCGACGGATCTGCCGGTTGAGTCCCTGCACCAAAATGATCCGGAAAATATTCGGTGTTTCTTTTTTGATGAAACATTTTTTCGTGCGCTGACCAAGAATGGGAACACCCGCACTCATGCCGGTGATAAATTCATCGGTGATGGGTTTGTTCACCGTAACCACGTATTCTTTTTCGTGGTTGTTTGCGGCGCGAAGAATTTTGTTGACGATATCGCCGTCGCTGGTGAGAAAGATCAGTCCCTGCGAATCTTTATCCAGTCTTCCGATTGGAAACACGCGACGACTGTGATTCACAAAATCAACGATGTTTGTCCGGTCGCTTTGCTCGGTGGTTGTTGTAACGCCGGTTGGTTTGTTCAGCGCAATGTAAATGTGCTGCGATGCTTCCATCGGTTCAAGCGCATTTCCGTTGACGTGAACCACATCTCCGGGATACACCTGGTCGCCGATCTTTGCGCGCTTTCCGTTGATCTTCACATTCCCCTGCTCAATGAAACGATCCGCTTCGCGACGCGAGCAGACTCCGGATTCGGAGATGAATTTATTGAGGCGGGTGGATTGGGACATTTTTAGCTGCTGTTCGATATTCACTCTACCATTTTTTCGATTCCTTCTCTAACTGTTCAATAGTCATGCAACCGCCTGATTTCACTTCGGCTTCCGCATCCTTGATCCGTTTCAAAAAGGTCTTGATCGAAATTGGATTCCCGCTTGAATCGAATCCAGCACTTTTCTTCAATTGGCTATGAAGTCCTTTACTCGATTTGGATCGGGAACCAGTCATGTAGAATTGTGTTAGCATCAAAACTACTTAAAACGAAGAAGAATTCAATGATCAAACCCTTTGGGTAGCGACTCGGTTTAAAATCATTTGTTTAAGGATACTGGAATGAAAAACGGTTGAAACCGTTTAGCAAAACTGCTGTATTCATTGCCGGGGGCTTAAGCCCAATGTCATTAAGTTCCCTCTCACAGTGCCCTTTTGTAGTTAAGCTCTGTTTGATGTCTGCCGGTTAGTCGCCTTCGGGAATGTTTGTTTCTGGGATATGATCGATTTGGC